>JBFMDD010000219.1:0-3483 GCA_040754115.1 bacterium | reverse complement strand
TAATAATTAGTGTCCATTCGTAAAATTCGTTTAATTCGTGGTAAAGTTTTTCTTGACAGTTTTAAAGTAAGTATGTTAAGATAAAAGAAGAGTTTTAATAATAAGGAAGAAATGATGGGAAATCAAGATACCAGTTATACAAAAGATGAATATAGCCCACCAACTTATAAACCAAAAATACTTATTATTGGTCTAGGTAATACCTTGCTTCAAGATGAAGGAATTGGAGTGCATATAATTCAGAAACTACAAACGATGGATATTCCTGATAATATAGAATTAGTAGATGGCGGTACCGCAGGATTAGACCTTATGGAGTATATGAATAAAGGGATAGATAAAGTAATTATAATAGACGCAGTAAAAGGTGGTAGAATACCTGGTACAACATTTCGATTAAGTGCAAAAGAAATTATGACTACAACAAAACATATTTATTCCATGCATCAGGCAGAGGTAGCTGAGGCTATTAAGATAATAGATTCTTTTGGTAGAAAGCCAAAGGAAATCGTTATTATTGGTGTGGTTCCAAAGGAAACAGAATGGAGTCTTACACTTAGTCCAGAATTACAAAACAAGATTCCATACATTATCCGCGTAATATTTGATGAAATTGAAGAAAAGTAACTTTCACTGTATTGAATCATAATATTTTTATAAGTAAAATTTAAATAGAAAGGGGTGATGAGACTACAAATGTAGTTTTGTAAACTAAGTGTTAAGAGTAAAACTATTTTAAAAATAAGGAGGAAAAAGAAAATGAATTTTACTCGACAAATAATTAGTTTAATAGTGATGTTTTGCTTTGTATGTAGTGCAACTCAGAGTTTTGGCTATGGACTTGGGGATATTCCTTTAGACCCAGAGGAATATCAACAATACTTAAAGGTTTTGCCAGTCAAAAAAGCTTTACCATCACATTATGATGCCCGTGATGAAGGTCTGGTAACACCACCAAAAAACCAGGGTGTGTGTGGGTCGTGTTGGGCATTTGCTTGCGTAGGAGGTTTTGAATCACATTTGCTAAAAGAGACAACTATTGGTGTAACTGACCTATCCGAACAACAGCAGGTTTCGTGTAACACTGCAATGTCGGGTTGTTGTGGCGGAAATATGACTGCTCTTCAGTATTGGCAAACGATAGGACCTTTTTACGAAGCTTGTGCACCATATCAGGAGATGACTACTTATTGTGGAGACCCAGAACAGCCATGTTCAGAGATTGAGCACTGTTCAGAATTAGCATGTAGGGTGACAAATTTTCACACGGTTAATACAGTAGACCCTACTCAGGTAAAAACATCTGTTTACGATGACGGTCCCAGTTACTTTCGCTACGATGTCTATAGTGACTTTTATGATTATTGGAATGGGTCTGTTGTGTGGCCAAATAATGTTTATCGTCAAGACTATGGTTCTCGAAAAGGTGGGCATGCAGTATTGATTATTGGTTGGGATGATAGCCTAAATGCCTATATCTGCAAAAATAGTTGGGGTGCTACTGGTGGTCCTTTTGGAGATGGCACATTTTTAATGGCTATCACTGCTCATGACAATAACTTGAACTTCGGTATGGCGAATTTTAATCTCTCTTGTGCACCTCTGGGACCATGTATTGACATTGGCTTATCTCCCGCTGGTTGTGTTAATGTAGGTGAAACTTTATACGCTACCGCTACGCTAACTAACGGACCAACTCCAACTAATGTAGATGTGAAAGTGTGGGTTAAATTGCCAACTGGTAAACTGAAATCTATTTACAACATCCCTAATTGGTTTGTTCCAGCTAATATTAATAAAGTAGTAAAACTACTTGAGCACTATTTTACTGGTAGTGAGCCTACTGGGAATTATGAATTTGGTGGTAGATTCCTAAATCCTATCACTGGAGATGAAATCTGTGGAGATATTGAGACTGTTACATTTCCATGTGATTAGGTAAAATATTGTTGATTATTCCCGCTCTACTTTTGTAACCGTTCAGCTAAGAATTTTGCAGTTTATCAGGTTCAAGGTTCAGGGTTCAAGGTTCAAGGTTACTAATCGATAAAGATTAAATGCTTTAAAAATATCAAATCCTGACAAACAGCTAAGCAAATCAACTCAGGAGCATACCCCCCAACCCTGAACCTTGAACAGGGAACTCGGAACGGTTACCTACTTTTAAATAAGGGGTGGAGTGGGAGTTTTTTATCTATAGAGAGAGGAAAAAAATGTGTCTAAAGAAATTATATTTTATATTGATGATAGTTGGATTAGGAATGATAAATATTTCCTGTGAAATACAAAAAGAGGTAATAAAGATGGATGTTAAGCAAAAAGAGGAAAGACAAGGAGGAGGATGTGTATATATCTCCTATGACGGTGATGCAGAAATTATACGAATTATACAAACCCAAAACTCTATTTCACAAAGTAAAATTATTGGTGGCCCTGGATACGAAGGTTATGAGGTATGGTTTCGTTTTATCCCTCAGCAAGAGATTAGTAATGAATGGGTACAAAAGGCAATTTCAAAGGAGCATTTATTTACTTTATACAATTCGTGGTATGTAGGACCTCTATATCTAAAAAAATATGGCATAGAAATAGGGAAAACTTATCCTTGTAAGTTGAAGGTGATTAAAAAAGGAGTATGTACACCTCTGATTTTTGAAATTGAGACTTTGAATCGCGCAGATTATTTTGAAAAGAAATGATAATGGTGCAAAAGCTCACTTAATATCTTTCATTTAGTGAGTAGCATATTCATCTAAGAATTCATCCCATGAGGTGTTAATAGCGAAATTAGTACTATAATAGGTGGGTGAAGGTCCATAAGAAGAAGGGAAATATATTGCAATACCATGAACTTCAGGATGGCCTGATTTATGTGCTTCTGCAATTACATTATTATTAATTGCATTTCCAAGTGCTATGGCTGCATCTTTAACTGCTTGGCTTGAAATTCTAATGTAAACTTCCTTTGCAAAATCATATAGGTCAGCTCCTGAAGAGTAATAAAAATTTTCTGTTGATGCTCGTGCTTGTTTAATTTGAGTCCATTCTCCACTGGCCATCATAGCATTAGCGAAAGCAGTTGTTGCACTCGCTAAATTATCAAGAGATGAAGTAGTATGGACTGCAGATAAGGTTACAGCACTCTCCAAAGGATAAGAATTAATATATTCTCTAACAGTAATTGAGCCTAAAAGAGCAGCATCCATAGTCGGATTACTTACCAATGCTCTCATAATCTGCTCGTATGGCCAACCATCACATGGTTCTGTTTCTTCCGAAGCCACCATTACTTCTGATGACCTCTTTGGTTCGTATGCTACCTCAATCATGCCCATTAAACAAGCATCATATCCTATTGCGGCGATGAGCGGTGCCCCGAAGGGGCATCCGTCTCCATTGCCTTGTTCTCCCCGAGCGGAGCGAGGGGGAACAAGGCAATTACCGCTCATCGCCGCATTCTCCCCGAGCGAAGCGAGGGGAGAA
>JBFMDD010000218.1:0-6700 GCA_040754115.1 bacterium | reverse complement strand
GCCTAATTTTGCCATCTTTGAGCAAAATAAACAGATTGATAAGGATTCAGATAGCCTCAATGACTCCTTAAATTAACGAAACTCCAGTATATCTCACCTTCTGCATATGCCCTTATTTAATTATACCAAGCTTTCCTTTTACCCGCTCTCTTGCAGGATTGGTAATTAGATATATATAAATTCCAGAGGATAAGCTACTTGACGGAGTCCATTCAATCTGTCCATTGCAGTTTGAGGATTCAATCTTATGGACTAACTCACCTGCAATAGTAAATATTTTAATAGTTACCTCTTTTGTCAATCTATCACCTTCTTTTATCCCTCCAAAGGTGATAAAATTATGTCCTGATTTGCTGGGGACAAATGGATTGGGGTAGACAGGTATTTTAGGTGGAAGATAAGGATCAGGTTCAGCAGGCGCACCTAATGTAAAAACTGAGAATTTTTCTACCTCTGCCCAGACAATCTTTTTATCACTATCTACTCCTTGTGTTCCAACCTCTTCCCATTTAGAAGTAGTCTCATTTAACCGGTAGATTTTAAGATCAGATACAGTTATACCCGTATTATCTTCAATCTTATCGTTGTTATTATCCAGATAGGGGATTTCTATTCTTACTGGTTTAGTAAATGTACCAAATTCTTCACCTTTTTTATCAAGCGCCTTGAATTCATAAGCAGCAATAGTTTTTTTAATATTTGGATCGGCATTGGCGCTATCTATTTTTCTCTGCAAAGAGATATTCAATTCTCCTTTTTCTTTGATACTTATTGCCACAGATTTAGTTCCAATATCCTCATGTTCGATTTCAATAGTAATACTACCTAAGTTAGGATCATTATGAGTAATAGTTTTAGTACTACTGACAAGATAGGCAACGGAAATGTTATCTTTATTAGTAATTGTGCCAATTTTATTTCCTGCTAAATCCCAGACAGTACCTCCAGTCATTATTAACTCCAAGTCGGCTTTGTTAGAGAAAGAGTTGATACATTCTATTGTTTGAGTCCCAAGCAAGATAGTCAAGGTAGTACTTGGAGTACCTTCACTTATAGTAGCAGTAGTAGTCAATGTAGCATTTGGGAGATTTCCTCCTTCGTCATTGTCTATTTCAATATTTGTTATTACATCATCTTTATTCCAAATTACATATTCACTAAAATTGATTGTTAATGTACCTGATGGATTAGAAGATTCGTAGATGGCAGATTTAATGATAGGTACACCTAATGTTATTGTAGCAGCAGGATTTGCATTGGCTATTTTTACAGTTAAACTCTCAGCACCATCTTTTGCCCCTTCAGCATATATCCAGAGATTATCATCATTAGAGTAGTCAAAAAAGTTACTCAAGTCAGAAATTCTAAAATTACCAAGAGATTCAACCCAGAAACCTTCTGAAAGTATTAATACTGAGCGCAGAGCAGAAGTATCTGAACCACTTTCTAAATTGAGATAGACAATAGTTCCAGTAGCTGGAGCAGGTCCCCATTTATATACATACCCAAATGTAGAAGAACCCGGACTACCACTAATATCAGCACCTGTAGTAAGAGTACCAATAGCATCATAGATTTGTGTTCCTGATACAATTTTATAGTAATAAATAGTTGTAGCCTTTATGTTATGTGTAGCCGTTACATAGTGAGTATCATCCTTAATTGTTGGTGTACCATTATCTTTATCTCTATCATCCAGAGCTCTCTCATTTAAGGAATTGGTATCTGTACCCCACATAATATACCCAATTTCATCCACATCTGTTATCCATGAGATAGTAAATTGATTCTGAGTAACATTAGTTATCTTCACATTATTAGGTGTGCTTGCCAGAGCTATTTCATTCAGCCACAGCAATATTAACCCTATTAATCCAATATTCTTATAAATTCTCATTTTTATTCTCCTTTTTTAAAGTTCAATAAGTTCTCCTTTCTTGAGTATGCGATGGTCAACTAGAGGAGGAGTAACACTTTCATCAATGACAGTGCCCCAATCTTCAAGGGTGAGTGCTCCAAAAATTATATCAATCTTTTTCCCATCTTCTTCCCCTAAGTCTTTAACAGGGAATAAGATATTGCCAAAGCGGTATGCATTTCCAACACTATCCTTAACCATTCCAGATACCACCAATCCCTCTTTCAGGTTTAGAGTCTCTCCACCTAACTTTACCTCAAAAGGTTGCACTGCTACCTTTTGAAATTCATCTACGAGTTCAGACCTAATATATGACCTACGAGAGCCTGTATCCAGAACTGCATTTAACTTATTGCATTCTATTTCTACCTCAACTAAAGGTCTTGACATTTCCTTTATACCACTCCATTTTTTATTAGCTCATAAACTCTGTCTATCTGGTCTAAAGAAATAACTTGTTCTTGTTTTGTCTGCATATCTCTTAGTTTAAATGTAGAATTTGCCTTTTCATCTTCACCAACTATTACCGCAAATGGTATTTTTGAAATATCCGCATATTCGAGATTGCGACTTATCTTTCGCTCCATCACATCCATTTCTACTCTTAATTTTAGATTACGCAGTTTTTGTGCAATTTCTATTGCATAATCATTTACCGCATTCCCAATAGGAATAATGAATAGATGAGGCTTTTTAGATTGTTGGATGAGTTTATCTTCCTTATCAAGTGCCAATTTTACTCGTTCTAATCCGTAAGCAAATCCAAGTGCTGGAACATCCTTTTTGCCACCTAAAGTTCTGATTAGCTCATCATACCTGCCTCCACCACATATCTGGTTTTCAGCACCAAGTGCATCACAATATACCTCAAAAATCATACCAGTATAATACTGTAACCCCCGACCAAAACCTAAATCAATCGTTATTTTACTCCAATCTAAATCTGTAAAGAACTTAAGATTTTTAATTATTTCTTTTAATTCTTCAATTGGCTTTATATCAAGTTTGTACTTTATGAGGAGTTTTTCTATTTGAATGAATATATCTGTTGAGATACCTTTAATCTGCCTTAATTCTTGAATAAACTCTAATGCCTTATCAATTTGTTTTCTTTGTCTGTTTGCTTTTAATTGCTTATTTATATCATCAATTCTCTTACCTTTGCTAAGTTGTTCCATAGAGTCAATTAGAAGACTTTTTATTTTTACATCTAATTGTAAACTATCCAATAATTCTAATATAAACCCAATGTGTCCAATCACTACCCGATAATTTTCAAGGTTAAGTAGTTGTAGGACTGAGCAGGCAATGCTAATAATTTCAGCATCTGAAATTGGAGATTTACTTCCAATCAATTCTATTCCCGCATGAGTAAATTGTCGATATCTGCCTAATTGCGGGGTCTCATATCTAAATGCAGGACCAATATAGTAAAATTTTACTGGAAGAGGATTATTTTGTAGGCTATTAATAAAAGCGCGAACTACAGAAGCGGTTATCTCAGGCCGCAAGCAAACATCTCGATTGCCATAGTCTTTAAAAGTATACATCTTAGAAATAATTTCTTGCCCTGACTTTCTTAGATGCAGGTCAGTATATTCTACAATTGGGACTTCAATACAGCCATAGCCAAAGGATTCAAAAAGCCACTTAATTTTATTTCTAATTTCATCATATTGATAATATTCTTCATAAAATAAATCAAATGTACCCCTAACTCGTTGTACAGCAGATTCCTTATCCATATCGTTCTTCTCCACGCGTAATTTTAACAAATCTCTCAATCGTATTAATCGTCTCTAAATTTTGTGTATAAGAATAAATAGCAGAATTCCCCTCCCCTATCTTTTCTAACACTCTTAACTTTACTAGTCCTTCTAATTCTTCCTTCACCTCTTCTAAATCTTTATTTATCCAGCGAGATAAATTTCTTGCTGTATCCATTGCAAATTGATTTTCGTAGAAGAAATTAAGTAAGTCTCTTCGGATTGGAGACTTAGTTACCTTTTCAAGAAACTCACTTACAGACTCTACCACACCTATCAACTCCTTATTGATTCAGGGAATACGGTTACCTTCAAGAGGCTATCCAAGAATTTTTTAGTTTTTAAAGGATAATTGTAAATTAATATTTTATTTTGGCAGAAAGGATATGCGTATTCCCCAAATCATATCCTGCAAAGGCATAATCTACTTCAAAATCTACCCCCTTGTAGCCTAATCCAATGGCAATATCGCCACCATAAAATCCCAGTCTAACTGGGAATTTCTTATTAAATATAGATTCTGCTCCACATTGAAACTTGAGGGATGTTCCTTTTTCATCAGATGTTCCTGCTACGAAGAGAATATCATCTATTTTTACTTTCCCTAATGTTATTTTTTTATCTAAGTTAGTTGCTATTCCAAATTTAAATCCAAAAGAAGGGTCTCCAACACTACTAGATAAAATATTTCTAAGCGATAGGGCTATTCTAATCTTCTTTAGGTCTTTTGTCACATATTTAGGTTTCATCAATACACTCATATCTACGGCATAGCCACGATGTTTATCGTTAGCATCTTCTACCTTTAAGAATTTAAAAATACCTCCTGCTGCCAGAGAAAAAGGATAGACCTTCTTGAATGTTAATCCTTTTCCATAAGATAGCCCTACGGTTGTCTCTGTAATATCAGTTTTTTTGGACTTATCTGCTACTTTTTCAACCACATCTTCTGCTAAATAAAGAAGTCCTATATTGCCGCCCAAAAGATAGACATCTGGTTGAATAACACAAAAGGCATCCATATTTGCCTTACTTACACCATATAAGGCTGCATGACTAAAGCTCATACCTGTTATCTCACCAAGTTCACTCAACCCCGCAGGATTCCAATAAAGTGTATCTACATCATCACATACCGCAACTACTGCTTTGCCCATACCCAAAGCCCTTGCACCTATCCCTACATCCTTAAATCCTCCATAACTATCTATTGCCCCAAAGAGTACCACACTAAGAATACCTAAATAATAAAATCCTTTTCTTAACATTTTTTATCCCTCCTTTATTATTTGGTAATTGGTTAAATGGTAACTGGTTAAATGAGTTACCAATTACCAATTACCAATTACCAATTACCAATTACCAGTTACCAATTACTAGTTACCTAACACTATATCATACTTATTGATTTCTTGCAACTATTTTTTTTATTTTTTGATTTGACTTTATTATAAAATTGTAGTATAGTATAAGCAGGAGGGTGATTTTATGTCTTTACTACAGCGATTAGAAGAATCAAAACGGTTAGCGGAAGGAGAAAAGAGTGTAACTAAACCTCTTGATGTTCCATTGCAGAGATTAAAAGTAAAAGTTCACGATAAACTGGTAAGTGAGCTTGATTCAAAGGCATTAGAAGATAAAAATGGGAATATAAAAAAGGACATTTTAAAAGAACAGGTAGAGGAATATATCTTACTTATTTCTTCTCAAGAGCGGATAATTCTAACAAGAGGAGAACATGACAGGCTTTTGGAAGAAATATTAGATGAGATATTAGGATTAGGGCCTATTGAGCCACTGCTAAAAGATCCATCTGTTTCTGAAATTATGGTCAATGGAGCACATCAAGTCTATGTAGAGCGGCAAGGGAAAATCGAACGAACAGATGTTACATTTAACGACGATGCACATCTGCTACATATAATTGACCGCATTGTTTCTCCAATTGGTCGACGGGTAGATGAGTCAGCACCTTATGTTGATGCCAGACTTAAAGATGGTTCTCGAGTCAATATCATTATTCATCCATTGTCTTTAAAAGGACCTATCTTGACCATAAGAAAGTTTTTTAAAGAAAGATTAGAGATAGATGATTTAATTAGATTTGGTACATTAACACCCAATATGGCAGAATTTATGAAGGCATGTGTCAGAGCAAGATTAAATATTATTGTTTCTGGTGGCACAGGTTCTGGTAAGACTACAACTTTAAATGTGTTATCTTCATTTATATCCCCGTCTGAGCGAATTATTACTATTGAGGATTCTGCAGAATTGCAGCTTCATCAAGAACATGTCATTACCCTTGAGACAAGACCTCCTAATATTGAAGGGAAAGGAGAGATAACCACGCGGGACTTGGTGCGTAATGCCTTAAGAATGCGTCCGGATAGAATTATTGTTGGTGAGGTAAGGGGTGGTGAGGCATTGGATATGTTGCAAGCAATGAATACAGGACATGATGGCTCACTTACTACTGTTCATTCTAATTCACCAAGAGACACATTAGCTCGTGTAGAAACAATGACACTTATGGCAGGAATGGAATTGCCAGTTAAGGCTATTCGAGAGCAAATTACCTCTGCTATTGACCTGATTGTACATCAGGCGAGGCTTCAAGACGGCAGCCGAAAGATAGTTAATATCACTGAAGTACAAGGAATGGAAAAAGATGTAATTGTACTTCAAGATGTGTTTTACTTTGAACAAAAAACAATAGATGAAAAAGGTAAAGTAATAGGCGAATTAAAACCAACTGGTATTAAACCTAAATTTTATCCAATATTTGAAGAAAGAGGAATTAGATTGCCCACCGGAATATTTGCTAAATAATTATACTGGACACTGCCATTAACTGAGCTTTTTCATCGTTTTCCCTGTGATTTCTTCTGGAAATTAGAAATTAGGTCTTCACTTCTTTCACCAATTTCTAATTTCATATCCATTTTTTAACCGCAAGCTTTCACGCTAAAGTGAACCGTTTCTAAAATCGCAATTTGTAACGGTGTTGAGTATA
>JBFMDD010000217.1:0-13464 GCA_040754115.1 bacterium | reverse complement strand
TCCCAAAATCCTCCTCTAATGTAGAGACTGCAAATTTTTGAAGCAATGCATCTTCTTTTATATCAACTGCTATTTCCTTTAAAACTTTGACTATCTCTTCATCTTTTATTTTTAGCTAATCTACCACTATATGTATAAGGGCAATTCGAATTCGCAAATCTCTTCTTGTATCCTTAATTCCATTTATCAGTATTGGGACACATCCTTTTCCTATTTCTTTTAATTCCTTTAATTCCTTTACTATTTCTTTTGCCTCTTTTTTACCTTTTTCTCTAATCGCATCTTTTAATTTAATATCCTGATGTCTAATACATAATTTCTCTAACCTATCAACAAGCTCTAATACTCTCTTTTCAATCTTTTTCTTTTCTTTCTTAGAGAGGTTATTAGCTTTAGTCTGTTTCGTTTCTTTCTTCGGTTGTATTTTAGCTTGTTCTTTAGCCTTTACTTTTTGCTCTTTATTCTCTACTTGTAATTGTAACTCATTGTTCTTAGCTCCGTACTCTCTGCCTTGCTGTCCACAACCAAGAAATATGCAGAGTAACAGTATCAATAATCCACTAAAGACTAAATAACCGACTACTGATTCCTAACTTCATAATATTACCATTATACTCCTTTATCGTAATTACTCACAAAAAAGGGGAGAACTATCCTGGCTTCAACAATACTGAACATTTTCATTGTTACTTTATTATTGCTACCTTACCAGTTATCTTCTCCCCTGATTCGTTAGTAATGATGTAGATATATACCCCTGATGCTACTCTATCACCCATATTATTTACTATTGGCCACAAGTATGGACTATCAGTAATGTTATCCTTATTAAATACTAATTCACCTGCTATATTGTATATCCATAGACTTACTTTGTTCCCTGATAAATTCTCAAACTTGACATTTTTATGTCCTAATCGTAGTTTAAATGGATTTGGCCGAACTAATACATCCCGCAGGTGTGTAGTTGGGGCTGCAACTGCAAAAATGGATAATTGTTTAACTTCATAAGCAGTAACTAAATTTTTATCTGCATCTACTGTCTGGTTTCCAGGAACTCTCTCCCAGTGGTCTCCTGCAAGTCTGTATATGCGATATGCCATGTCATCATCTTCATTGTTTGTATCAGAGTCAGAATATGGTAAGGTAACGATGATTGATTTAATAGGTTGAGTGCCCTTTCCATAATAATCTTCTTCTAATGCCATCAATTCTCGTGCAGAATTACTTAGGATAGCACTTATAATAGGTGAAGATTTGTTCAGGTCTGTTAGCGGTGGACTAACCTTGCGAATGGTAAAAGTAACTGTGCCATTAAATGCACCTGTAGGTACCTGCACTACTGTCTGACCGCTTTCTAAATTAGCCTGTTGAAGATTTTCTTTAGAATTAGATAAAGTAATAGTGGTACTTGTAGCCGGATTAACTATCTCTAATTGGTCAACAATACGAATCCCATCAGAGCTATTAGAATATGCACTCCAGGTTCCTGCTCCATTCATTGCTCGAAGCCGATAATAATAGTTATTCCCTTTCTCCCTATTAGTTACTCCAAGATATTCTATATTGCCGGGAATTGTATCACTCACAGTAATCCAGTTAACTTTATCAATACTTTCTTGTAATTCATACATTGCAATACCAGATTCTGAGTCATCCCAGCCTTGCCAATAAACAATATAGGTTCCATCCACATCGGCATCAAGGTCAATCAATCCTCCTTCTGTCGGTGGTGGAGCAATAGGAGGTGGTGTAGTATCAATAGTATTGCTAACTTCATTAGTAATGCTAAATGTACCGAAGAAACTAATCGTCCCTCGATTACTTACCTGCGTAGGTGTCCCAATAACCATTGCCTTAAATGTTACACTCCCTGACGCACCTACTGCTACCTTACCAATATCCCAGCTAATAGCTCCATTTTCATATTTACCACTACAATAAATACCCGTTGGTATCTTAATGGCAGTAAAGAAGGGATTGGTGCCAGATTCTTCTAATTTGATTAGACAACCGTTTTTACTCTGTAGAGTAAATCTGTCCGTATTAGAATCATAGAAAATATTTACCTTAGCGGTCAAATTGCTATTTATACTGTCTATTAACCCTTGCACCTGCGTATAAACATTTATTGCTGTGGTATAAGTGCCATCAGAGGTAACAATGGTGATATTGCCGTTGACAGTGCCATTATCAAACTGAACCCAACCATTATCTACCTTTAAATTAACAGTCCCCGGACCTGAAATTACTTCAGCATAACTTGTTAAAGTAGCTACGCTTAGATATGGGTTTAATCTATCAATTACCACTACATCCCCTGCATCCATTAAACCAGTATTTTGATAATTGATAGTATAGGTCAGGATTTTATTTAATGGAATACCATCTTTAGGCGATACCTCCTTAGTTGAGTATCTGAAATCTGGTGTAGCAGTAACAGTTCCTATTACTTCATTAGTCACAAAATCTGGCATAAGATCAGCATTAATCGTGGCTTTATTTTTGATTAAAGTACCATTGGCAAGTGGTATTTTAATCTTGGCTTTAAAACTTACACTGCCTGGAGTATTTATATTTACCTGTCCTAAATTCCATTTGATAGTGCGATTATTTTGATTGTATAGACCACCATTTAACACTGTTTCAACATCTAAGTTATCATCTACTACATCCCAGATTTCAACTCCTGTGGCAGAAAGGCTACCAGTATTGATATAATTAATAACATAGGTTATGGTGTTACCAGGAATAAAAGTACCTGTACAGGTATTAAAAGATGAACTAAAATCAGGAGATAGGACAGTTAATGTTCCTGGACTGGCTAAAATAGGCGTAGAGATTTGATTGGAATTAAATACCGCAGTATTATTTGGAATAGGTGTTCCATTAGTAAGTTTTGGAACCACTCGAGAATTAAATTGGACATAACCACTTCCATTTGGATTAATGTTACCAATCTGCCAGGTAATTGTCCCGTTATCATACTTACCATTATTTCCCGGGCTGATATTGGTCAAATAAGTGGTTATGCTATCAACAATATTTACACCAGTTAGAGTAGCACTACCATTATTTTTATAGGAAATGGTATATTTTAAGGTATCATCAGGTTTAACCTTATCTCCTTGAATATTTACCACCTTTAGCAGGGTTATAATTTCTTTAATTATCCTATTAGTTACTTTATTCGTATCTTTAGAATTTGTATCCCAGGTAAATGTAGCTATGTTATCAATCAAGGTATCATTAGGGGTGTTAGTTCCTACCTTTACCCTTAGAATAACTGAGCCACCAGAATTAGCACCAATAGTACCAATATCCCAGGTTACTACACCGCTTGAGTATGTTCCATTATTACTTGCAGAGATAAATTGTAGGTATTGGTTTAATGTATCTTTGATCTTAAAATTAATCGCCTGTCCCAATCCTTCATTATAGAATTTAATGGTATATGTTATTTCATCACCTGCCTTGACAGTGCCAATAGGAGAGTTTAATTTCTTATTCAAATTTGAATTACTAAAATCTGCATGAGATGTAAAGGCATAAAGTGTGCCATCAGAAGAAGCGATATAAAGTATTCCCTCAACAATAGCAGGGGATGAATAGATTTTGTTAGGACCTGTATAATATTTCCATAGTTCAGTGCCTATATCTACATCCAGTCCGTAGACATAGCCATCATTTGCCCCAAAATATACTACACCGTTAGCTACCGCAGGTGAAGATTCAATCTTGGTGCCAATAAGATGAGCCCATTTTAGGTTACCATCTTCATTTATCGCATATAAATGACCATCATTAGCGCCACAAAATATTACCTGATTTGCAATTGCAGGTGAAGAACGAACTTTATCATTGGTTTTGTATCCCCATTTTTTAGTTCCTGAATAGGCATCAATAGCATAGATATAATTATCGTCTGAGCCAACATATACCACTCCATCTTTGACGGCAGGGGATGAAAATATTGCTCCAACAGTGCCAAATCGCCATTTAAACTCACCTGAGGTAGTTAGGCAATAAAGATTGCCATCCCCGGAGCCAAAATATACCCTGCCATTGGCAATTGCAGGTGAAGATTGAATTTCTCCAGCCGTTGGATAAGTCCATAATAACTCTGGTTTACTGGCATTTAGCGCAGAGAGATTTTTTCCACAACCAATATAGAGTTTTGCATCATCTACGGCTACAGACGAATAACGAACATCTCCACCTAACCCATAGCTCCATTTAAACTCAGGATTTGTGCTCCAGCAAAAGACATTGCCATTAGAATCAGCTCCATAGAGTCTATCCTTGACCACAGCTGGGGTTGAGTCAATCTCCGATGTAGTGGCAAAACTACCAATTAAACTTCCAGATTGAGCATCAAAGGTGTATATCTTGTTATCAAATGAGGCAATATAGACTCTA
This sequence comes from bacterium, assembly GCA_040754115.1. Classification (GTDB taxonomy): domain Bacteria; phylum UBA9089; class CG2-30-40-21; order CG2-30-40-21; family SBAY01; genus JBFMDD01. Next base: position 9,045 of record JBFMDD010000217.1, on the reverse strand, counting down.
TCATCCGCAACGATAGGCGAAGAGAGGATTTTATTGCTCGGTTTGGCTGTCCATTTAAGTTCGAGTGGTGTCCGAATAATCTCCCGAAAATCATACCCCTCATGGGCAAGATTAAAATGAAACATAGGCCAATCATCACTTTCAGAATCAAGCACCGGAATAGTCACCACAACCTCATTAGTCTGCCACGCGAAAAGAGGAAAGGCAGTAATTGTGGCACTATTCCTAATCACTACCCCACCTGGCAATGGGCTAAAAACCGTTGCCTCAAATCGCACTTCACCACCACCATCAACTAGTATTGTTCCTAAATTCCATGTAATTCTTCCGTTAGAATATACTCCATTATTAGAAATATTGGTGATATTGCAGAGATTAGGGTCGATGATGTCCGTAATCACTACATTTGTAGCGATGTCATTACCTGTATTTTTGTATTTAATCGTAAAAGTCAGGATAGAGCCGGGTAAAACTTCCCCTTCTGGATAAACAGATTTTTCTGAAGTAGAAAAATCGGGAACTCCGATAATACCGCTGGTCGTCGTTACGGTATTGCTCATTTGAAGATAAGTCTGGTCAGATTTTATCGTGGCATAATTAGTAATATCTCCAGTGTTCAGAACACGGACTTTAAATCCGACCTTTTGCCCTATATTTCCCTGTAATAATTCATTTCGTATCCATTTAATTCTCGTTGCCTGCGTAGAAAATATTTCAGTCCAGACACCATTAGTATTAGTAGCGTAAAGGATAGTATCAATACTTTCTCCTTGTGCTGGTTCTACCAATTGGGTCAAGGCTGGGATATCATCTGTAATTTCCACATTCGAGGCATTGAAATTACCACGATTACCATATTCAATGGTATAGGTAAGAATATCTTGTAGAGAGGCATAAGTTTTATCCACACTTTTAGTAATGTATAGCTCAACTATGCCTGAAGAAATAAACAGATTGACAAATCCTTCTTTGTGACCAACAACTATGTCAAGTGAGCAGCTATTATCATAGTCAACTACCCATGGAGCTGCATGTTTTCCTACATCAATATCACCTTCCCCCTCAATTCTAATCCTTCTTCCCTCATCCAAAATCGGTACTTTATCCGTTCCTATATTAAGGAAGACAGTGATAAATCCATCAAAATCACCCACGACCAAATCCTTCTTATGATCGCCATTGTAGTCAACGACAAAAGGAACAGCAAAATCTCCAACATCAATTTCTGAAGAAGGAGTAGTCAACTTTGTTGGACTACCAAATACCGGGGCATCATCTCTCCCTGTATTTAGGTAAAGCAGTACATTCCCTTCTTTGTTACCTACAACAAGGTCTTTTTTACCATCCGTATCCCAATCTACAACCACTGGCGTGGCATATTCTCCAACATCTAAGGTTGAAGAGGGACTACCAGCAGTAATTTTAATGCCTGGAGCAAATAGAGGTGTTTTATCATCCTTAATATTTCTAAAATAAAACACCTCACCGGTCATATTGCCAACAATAATATCTTTTTTATAATCATTATTCCAGTCAACCGGGAAAGGTCTTGAAAATTTGCCTGCATCAAGGTCTTCAGTAAATGTGCCTTTTTCAGTGCTTGTTCCATAGACCTTTAACTTAAATCCACCGCTGAGCTTAGGTTCTTTATCAGTGCCAGAGTTAAGAAACAAGGTCACAAAACCATCCTCATCCCCAACCAGTAAATCCTTACGATGGTCATCATCCCAGTCAATGACAGCAGGGGTAGAATACAGCCCTATTTGAAGTGGTGTGGGTGGTCCTTGAACCTTAGAGCTAAAACTAAACTGAGGTGGCTGGTATGGATAATCGTTTAAAAATACATGGATAGAGCCACATTCTACACCAACCAATAAATCCAAACCACAATCCTTATTCCAATCCATCACCAGCGGCGCAGCCCTTTGCCCAACATCAATATCTAAATTATCGACTTTAATCTTTTGTCCCGGCTCAAAGGTTAAGATTCTATTTCCTATCAAAGGAATAAGTCCCTGCGTATTGGTGCCAGAAGTTACTACCCCTTTAAATAAAAAGACATTCCCCTCGCCATTACCAATAATCAGGTCTTTTGTGCCGTCACCATTCCAATCAGCGACCTGCGGCATGGCAAATTGACCAACATCAATAAAATTACTTGAGGTTCCTGTAACTGCCTGTGAACCAATATTCATTCGGAACCCATAACCAAAAGTTGGATTATCATCACTACCATTATTTTTGAAAAACCAGACATTACCCGGGTCATCACCAATCAAAAGGTCTTTTTTACCATCCTCATCAAGGTCAAATATAAAAGGGGCGGAATTATAACCAATATCCATATCAAGGGATTGCTGAGTATTCCAGTCTGTTCCATTGTAAAATCGGATAGTGGTATTATCGCCAACAGCCCAAGCGTGAGTATTATCTTTAATGAATACAGAGTATAGGTTACTGGTCACGCCAGCATTTCCACTCGTCCAGTTACCATTATTATACTGTAAGATAGTCCCATTTGCTCCTACTGCCCAACCGTTATTCTGGTCTATAAAGTGAACCGAGTAAAGATTGGTGTTGACGATAGGAGTAATGTTATTCCATGCCACTCCATCATATTGAACAATAGTTCCGTTAGCTCCAACAAGCCACCAGTGATTAGTGCCTGGTGGACGGGTGATGGCGTAGTAATCTATTATTGGAACAGCTACAGGAATATTAGGTACCGGAGCCCAGGTTAGCCCCCCATCAGTTGTTTCCAGGATAGTGCGATTTTCCGCATCTATTTTTTCCCCAACTATCCAACCTGTCGCCGCATCTCTAAAACAGACCGAATGGAGGTCTGTAGTCACACCAGAAGCTCGTGTTGTCCAGGAACCATTGGCATAATGCAGGATTGTTCCTCTATCTCCAACTGCCCAACCATTATTAGCATCGAAAAAGAAAACTGAATGGAGATTTGTTGGCGTGCCATAACTGACTTGCCAGGTAGGAATATCATTTTCTCTTTTATAATGAAGTATAAGGCCATCATTGCCAACTGCCCAGCCATTATCTGAATCAAGGAAATAGACACTATTTATGTTTTTATTCGTATTACTTTGCTGAGGTAACCAGGTATTGCCGGCGTCAATAGTGTAAAATATGACGCCATTATCTCCAACTATCCACCCTGTTGTCGGAGTGATAAAATGGACACCTCTTAAGGTCTGATTTGCCAGTGATATTTCAGTCGGTGTGTCAACAAAAGGTGGATTAGCCTGCATTGGAAAGCGTGTAATTGTGCCATACTCATTCCCAACAATTAAATCGAGTAAGCCATTGTTATCAAAATCAATAACAAAAGGAGTAGCAAATTTACCAACATTTATCGGTTGTTGATTGGCGGCAAATTGGACTTGAACACCGGTGTTAAAGGCAGGATTAAACTCTGTGCCTGTATTGCGAAAAAACCAGACATAACCTTCTTTATCACCAACAACTAAATCTCTTAACCCATCTCTATCCCAATCGAGTTGAGCCGGAGTAGCATTCCAGCCAATATCTAATTCGTAGCTCTGGAGATAACTCCCCCCGTCTTTAAATACAGGCATTGAGGCAAAAGAGAGGTTTATTAATCCAAATGTTAATAATGTGGTAATTAAAAAGACTTTCCTTCTCATAATTTTCTTCTATTTTAAAGTATCTTAATCAGTATACAATATCCGCCTTAAAAAGTCAAGGAAAACAAGATGTAAATTTTAAATTCTTTATCAAATACATAGTTCAACCTAATCAGTCTTTAAGGCTTCTAAAATATTTAAGCAAAATTCAGATAAGGTATCATCTCGTGCACCCATTATCACTATACCATCTTTTGGTTTTGCTTTTTCAATAAGTTGCGAAAGTATCTCCTCTCGATGTGCAAAATAGTATGCTTGAAGTCCTTCTTTTTGAAGAGGAGTAATAATATCATTAGAAGAAATATCTTTGGTAACCGTTCCACCTGCATAGTAAATCTCTGGCATAAATAATATATCTTGCCTGCGCAATTCTTCTTTAAATGTTTGAATAAATTCTTCTTTTAATAATCGAGTAGGTGCAAAGCCATGAGGTTGAAAGATGGCTATCAGTCGTGGGAATTGTAATTTAAGTGTTTGAAGAGTTGCTTTAATTTTATCAGGGTTATGGGCATAGTCATCAATGACTTTGATTCCTTTTTGTTCGCCTATAAATTGCAGTCGTCTTTTTATTCCTTTAAATTTACCCAGCACCTCACTTATTTCCTTGAGTTTAACACCTAAAGCTTTAACTACCGCAATAGCCGCCAGGGTATTATAGACATTATGAACGCCTAACAATGGCAGATGAAAAGAGGTATCTTCTATGATCATGTAAGATTTTTCAAGGCATAATTCTTTTGGAAAAATTTCTGCTTTGTTTTTAATCCCAAAGGTGATGGCTTTATCTTTTATCTTCATACATCGAGTGCAATCAGCATTTAAGATAAGTGTTTGTCTGGTATTTTTAGCGAAGTCTGCAAATATCCCTTCCAACTCATTCAGCGGTTTATGGTCTAAATTTATATTTGTTATAACTCCGATAGCAGGTTGATAAAGACTACTTGAACCATCACTTTCATCTGCTTCTATAACTATAAGTTCTGTGTTACCAATGATAGCGTTTCCCAGACAATTATCGTTGGAAAAGTTTAACATTATCCCGCCATTGATGATTGTAAGTGCTAATCCAAGTTGATGAAGTATAAAACCTATCATTGCGGTCACAGTTGTTTTTCCACTTGTCCCAGTAATCGCAATTCCTTGTTTGGCGGGGTTAAAGATTTCGGCTAACAATTCTGCTCGTTTTATAATTGGTATATTTTGGGCTTTTGCTTTTTTAATATCCAGATTATCTTCTTCGATAGCGGTAGAAACAACTACTCTATCAACTTTCCCTTCAACTCCAGAGCCATCCTGTCTAAACATAGAAATTCCAACAGAGATGAGTTTATCAAAGAGTGTAATATTGAGACCACTATCATAATATCTATCTGAACCTGATACTTTCATTCCTCGTGCAACAAGTATTTGAGCCAGGGCACTCATTCCTGAGCCACCAATCCCTACAAAATGATAGCTGTTTTTTTGATCCAACATCCCTTTATTTAACTTATTCGTATTCAATTATTTCAACTCCATATAATGCCTTTTTTTATCTGCCCATTATACATCTGTCCCAATCCAGGCATAAGGAATGATAAAAGTGCAGATAACCACGGGTTTCTTTTCTTTACCATCTTAATTATAGTATATATTATATGTGCCTACTTTGTCAAAGGAATTCTTTTTATCATTTTCTTAACAAAAGATAGGACTAACTGAAGGAGTAACAATAAAATTTGTAACCGTTCAGGTAGTGTAAGAAAAGATATGGAGATTATGGGGATAAGGGAGATATTAATAATGGAATATTGAAATGATGGAATACTGGAATATTGATGGATACCATTACCCCATCATTCCATCATTTTATCATCTCCCTATCCTCCTTATCTCCTTATCCCCCCTTCTTACACTTTTGATATATAGCCTGAACGGTTACAATATTTGTAACTATTTACCCAAATGAAGTGCACAGGTAATCAGTTATTGGTTATCGGTGCTTCAGATATAGCGTTAAAACCGATTACCGATGACTGATTACCGATTACCAAGGTTTTTACTTCAGATGGCTAAAGTATTACAAATATTTTAGCACTATTTAGTTGACAATAACTTAATTTAGTGATAAAATGAATTTGATGGAGGAATAAGTAAAAAGTGACTGGAACACAGATACGGGAAAAATTCTTAAATTATTTTAAATCACTTAACCATACCATTAAACCAAGTGCTTCTTTAGTTCCTGCTGACCCAACTGTCTTATTTACCATTGCAGGTATGGTGCCATTTAAACCACTCTTTTTAGGCGAAGTAGACCCGATGCCTTTTACAAGAGCAGCTACTTCGCAGAGGTGCATTAGAACTAATGACCTTGAGAAGGTAGGTAAGACCGCAAGACATCATACATTCTTTGAGATGTTAGGGAATTTCTCTTTTGGTGACTATTTTAAAGAAGAGGCTATTTTATGGGCATGGGAATTTTTAACTGAAGGAGTTGGACTGTCAAAAGATAAGATGTGGATATCTATCTACAAAGAAGATGATGAGGCTTACGAAATATGGAAAAAAATAGTCCCAGAAACTAAAATTGTAAAGTTAGGTGAAAAAGATAATTTCTGGAAGATGGGTGAAACAGGGCCATGTGGCCCTTGCTCTGAAATATTATTCGACCAGGGAGAAGAAGTAGGCTGCGGCAAAGATACCTGTCAGGTGGGATGTGATTGTGATAGGTACTTAGAATTATGGAATTTAGTTTTTACTCAGTTTGACCGTGCTCAAGATGGTTCACTTCAGCCTTTACCAAAAAAGAATATTGATACCGGCATGGGCTTAGAGCGATTAGCAGCAGTGATGCAAGGGGTAAAAACTAACTTTGATACTGATTTACTTAAACCTATAATTGACTATGTTGCCAAAATCAGTAAAGTTACCTATGGAATAGACCATACAAAGGATGTAGCTTTACGCATAATTGCAGACCACATAAGAGGCATTACCTATTTAATCTATGACGGTGTTATACCATCTAATGAAACACGAGGATATGTCTTACGAGCTTTAATAAGACGGGCAATGTGCCAGGGAAGGAAGTTGGATATACATCAAGCCTTTCTATTTCAAGTCATACCAACGGTAGTCAAAATATTTAATAATGATACTAATTTAGCCCAGGAAAGAGACCACATCTCTCGAATTGTTAAACTTGAGGAAGATAGATTTATAAATACATTAGACCGGGGATTAACCATCCTCGAAGATATAATTAACGAATATAAGAACAAAGGCAAAGATACAATTTCAGGGACAGATATCTTCAGACTTTATGATACTTACGGTTTTCCAGTTGACTTAACACGAGAATTGGCACTTGAATCTGAGCTAAATCTGGATATTGAAGGATTCAACAAGAAAATGGAAGAACAACGCAAAAGGGCAAGACTTGCAGGGGAATTTGTCTGGATAGATGAAGAAAAGGAAACTAAAATAGCAGAAGAAACAAAATTTGTAGGATACCAGCTAAATAAAGTAAAGACTTGTGTTGTAAAAATACTCAAAGATAAAAAACCGGTAGAAAAAGCAACTTGTGGAGATGAAGTAGAAATTGTGCTTGATTCTACTCCTTTTTATGCAGAGGCAGGTGGACAGATAGGTGATACCGGAATATTAACTAATGAGGATGTAAAGATATTAGTTACAGATGTAAAATGGGCTAATAAGGCAATATTACATCATGCAAAAGTCCAGAAAGGAGACATTAAACTTAAAGATGAAGTAGAGGCAAGTATTGATTTAGCTCGTCGGGTATCAATTGCCCGTAATCATACTGCTACACATCTTCTTCAATCTGCATTACGCCAGGTATTAGGCAAACATGTGAAACAATCAGGCTCTTTTGTCGGACCTGATTATCTTAGATTTGATTTTACTCATCTTGAAGCCATGAAAGAACGCGAGATAAGAAGGGTAGAAGCAATAGTTAATGAAAAGATACGCGAAAATTTAGCAGTAACTACTTTTGAAACTACACTTGAGGAGGCAACTAAAGCAGGTGCAATAGCATTATTTGAGGAGGAGTATGGAGAGAAGGTAAGGGCAGTAAAAATAGAAGATTTTAGCTTAGAGCTTTGTGCTGGTACTCATCTAAAAACTACTGGACAGATAGGATTTTTTAAATTGATTAGTGAATCTGGCATTGCCGCTGGAATAAGAAGAATTGAGGCTCTAACAGGTGAAGGAGCAGATAAATATATCTATCATCAACAAGATACTATTTGCCAGATAGCCAACTTGCTCAAAACTTCACCTCATGAAATAACCCAACGGGTAGAAAAGTTAGTGCAATGCATGAAAGAGCAAGAAAAGGAAATTACACAACTTAAATCAAAATTGGTTTCTGCACAGGTAGCTGATTTAGTAAAAGAGGCTTTTGTAGTAGATGGAATAAAAGTAGTAGCCAAGGAATTAGCACAGATGGATGCAAATTCACTCCGTACATCAGCAGATTTAATCATACAAGCTTTAGAATCAGGCATAGTAATTTTAGCCTCTTCAACTGATAATAAAGTGTTATGGGTAGCCAAAGTAAGTCATGACTTGACCAATAAAATTCATGCAGGTAAGCTAATAAACGAGCTGGCTAAAATAACAGGTGGTGGAGGCGGTGGTAGACCCGACTTTGCACAAGCAGGGGGTAAGTTACCGGAGAAATTAAATGAGGCACTTGATAAAGTACAAGAAGTATTGAAGGTTATCAGATAAAGTAAGAAATAAGAAGTAGGAACTAAACTTTTGGGGACGGTTCATTTTCAGATAATTTCCTATGATTAAATTACACCTGCATCGCAAGGTTGGTAATCAGTAATCGGTAATTTGGTAATCGGTATCCTACCCTACTTGATTACCCGATAACCTGATTACTGATAACCGATAACCTATAGATTTTAAAAGGAGGTGTTTAGTAATGGGACTTGAGATTAAAGTTGAAAAGCCATCTCAAGAAAAACTAAATTCATTAGGGGTAGATAATTGGAGTCCTTGGGAATGTCCCCCTAAAAGTTTTGATTGGGAATATCCATGTGATGAGACAGCTTATGTGTTAGAAGGAAAGGTAAAGATTGATACTCCTAACGGTGAAGTAGAAATTAATAAAGGAGATTTAGTCCATTTCCCTCAAGGATTGAAATGTAAATGGAATGTAATTGAGAAAATCCGCAAGGTATATACATTTGAGTAAAAGGTTCCAAGGTTCCAATGGTTCAAAGGTTCAAATAAATGCTACCTGTGAAATAGGTTTAAATAAGAGGCAAGGAACTTTCCATAGATAAAATATTCAAGCTCTACTATTACAAACAGATTGCTCCTACGGAGCGTTATTCAAGTTAGCTTCAGAGGAGCGATCTGT
>JBFMDD010000216.1:11835-22076 GCA_040754115.1 bacterium | reverse complement strand
TCAACACCGTTACAAATTGCGATTTTAGAAACGGCTCACTTTAGCGTGAAAGCTTGCAGTTAAAAAATGGATATGAAATTAGAAATTGGGGAAAGAAGTGAAGACCTAATTTCTAATTTCCAAAAGATATATGGTTTTAAGATGCCTGTTAGAGTTTTTCTTCTATTACAGAGGCAATATTTTTAGCTATTTTGTTAATTTCATCCTCTGTAGGACCTTCAACCATTACCCTTGCTAAAGATTCTGTACCCGAATAGCGGACTAAGATTCTCCCTTCCTCTTTTAGAGCTTCCTCGCCTAATTTAATTGCTAATTGCAGCTCTGGGATAGTATTCAGGTCAGTTTTTTTGTCTTTAACTTTGACATTTATTAATACTTGGGGGTATTTTTTCATTATTTGGGCTAACTTAGATAGTGGTGTATAGGTTTTTTGCATTATGGTGAGAAGTTGTATTGAGGTAAGTATCCCATCGCCAGTGGTGAAATAGTCTAAAAATATAATATGTCCAGATTGTTCTCCACCTAAAACTGCTCCCTTTTCTAACATCTGTTCAATAACATATCTATCACCTACTTTAGTTTTGACTACATCTATATTCAGTTTTTTTAAGGCTATATATAATCCTATATTACTCATTACGGTGGTCACAAGTAAATTATTATTTAACATATCATTTTCTTTAAGATACTTAGCACATATCGCCATGATAAAATCACCATCTACAATTTTACCATCATCATCTATTGCAATTACCCTATCCCCATCTCCATCATAACAAAATCCTACCATAGCATTTTGTGCCTTTACTGTTTCTGCAGTTTTTTCTGGATGAAGTGAACCGCAATCAAGATTAATATTTGTCCCATTGGGTTGACAATTCAAAGGAATAACCTCTGCCCCTAATTCTTGAAACAAAGAAGAGGCAACAAAACTTGTAGCTCCATTGGCACAATCAATAACTATCTTTTCCCCATTAAGATATAAGGAATTAGTTATAGTACTTTTAATAAAATTTAAATATTGAAGATGGGCATTGGTTACCTCAATCACATTGCCAATTCCAGCTCCTGTAGGATAGATAACCTCTTCAGATTTAGCTAAAGCTTCTTCAATTTCATCTTCAATTTCATCTTTTAGTTTAAGTCCATTTGTGCCAAAGAATTTAATCCCATTATTGTCAAATGGATTATGAGAGGCGGAGATGACAATACCAGCTTGAGCAGAAAATGTCTTTGTAAGGTATGCAATAGCAGGTGTGGGAAGGACTCCTACTTTTAGTACATCACCACCTGCAGATGTAATTCCAGCACTTAAAGCTGCCTCAAGCATATCCGAAGAAATCCTTGTATCTTTACCAACAACTATTTTTGGCTTTCCTTTTGATGAAAGTCTATTAGCCGCTGCTTGACCAAGCTGTAAGGCAAATTGTGGCGTCATAGGATATTGGTTAGCTACGCCACGAATTCCATCCGTACCAAATAATTTTGACATAATAATTAATCTCCTTTAAGTTAGTGCCTTTAAGCGTAACCGTTCAGATAGCAATTCACCACAGAGACGCAAGAGTTCGCAGAGAAGACTTGGAAAATAAAAAGGTAATCGGTTATCGGTAATCAGGTAATCGGTCACCGATAACCGAATACCAGGATTCCACTTCAGATGGCTAAAGTGTTACATTAATCTGTAGTCAAGAGCTTGTCCTGATGAAAATCAGAGATGGAATTGTTGCGTATCGTAAATAGATTTTCCCCTCTTGAGATGGGTGAGGGGTATGTTTTTCTCTGCGTCTCTGTGTCTCTGCGGTGAACGGTTACCTTTAAACCTTCTGCAAAACTAAGAAGGTGTAGTTTATAAAATTCACGAAACTCCAGTTATCCTAAAACTCTATTTATTTTCAATTAGTTCCAAATTTTGTCTTGATTTTATAATGGAATTAGCAGGATAGTAGCCTTTAACAGTGCTATTGGGATAAACAATAGAATTAGGACCTAAAAGAGTTGCGGGACTCATCACTGAATTACATCCTGTTTCAGTTCTATCTCCCAAAATGCCACCCAATTTCCTAAGTCCTGTTTCATACATTTTATCTCCAATCATTATATTTATGGATGAGTTTAATTGTTCAAATTTAAGATTAGCCAATTTAGTTCCTGCACCTAAATTAACATCATTACCTAAAATGCTATCGCCAATATAGGCAAAATGGCCTGCCTTTGCTCCATTCAACATAATAGCGTTTTTCATTTCCGTGGCATGGCCAACTACACATTCATCTCCAACAATTACGCTACCTCTTACATAAGCTCCATGTCGTACTTCTGTATTTTTTCCAATAATAGTTGGTCCTGTGATAAAAGCCCCTGGTTCTACTATAGTTCCTTCTCCAATCTGAATATCATCTCCTATTAAAAAAGCTCCATCCATAACCTTGCCTGAAATTTTAGGTTGAATTACTTGTTTAATATAACCCTTGATTTTAGACACTACTTCCCAGACATATTCTACATCATCAAATATTGCCCTATGCTCAAATTCAGATAAATCGAAAAAGTCTTCTGGTTTTAACACTTATCAATTCCTCCTCTTTGAGAAGCATGGAGTAGCAAGTAGAGAGTAGAGAGATGGTATCTCATCCTTTCTTTCTACTTTCTACTTTCTACTTTCTACTTTCTACTCTCTACTCTCTACTCTCTACTCTCTACTCTCTACTCTCTACTTACTAAATTACCTCCTAACCAATTCTAACATTTCACGCACTGCCTCATCCATACCAACTAATATAGCTCTGGCAACAATAGAATGTCCTATATTCAACTCTTCTATTCCATGGATAGAAGCTACAGGTATAACATTCTGATAATTTAATCCATGTCCTGCATTAACTATTAGTCCTTGTTTTAATCCAAAAGATGTGGCATCTTCTAATTTTTCTAATTCCTCTTGTGCATGTTGAGTGGTATCTGCATTAGCATAGTTTCCGGTATGTAATTCTATAGCATTTACCTTCATTTTTGCGGAGGCTTTAATCTGTGGATTTTCTGGAGCAATAAATAGACTTACAACAATCCCTGCATCTTGTAACATATTAACTACTGAAGATAGGTGTTCTTTATTTTCAATTACATTTAGTCCTCCCTCAGTAGTCAGTTCTTCGCGGCGCTCCGGAACTAAAGTTACCTGGTCAGGTTTTAAAGATATGGCAAATTTTACCATTGAGTCTGTTGCTGCCATCTCTAAGTTTAACTTAGTAGTAATTATCTGTCGTAAAATTCTAACATCTCGTTCCTGTATATGTCTTCTATCCTCCCTTAAATGGACTACGATAGAATCAGCCCCTGCTAATTCAGCTATTACAGCTGCAATTACTGGGTCGGGCTCTTTAACTTGCCGAGCCTGTCTGACGGTAGCTACATGGTCAACATTTACTCCAAGTTTTGGCATAAAATGTACTCCTTTTTCTTTCTAGTACCGTGTTGGATAAATTATGCAACAATATTCTTCCCGAACAAGTTCGGGCTTCCATACCTATTCTGTGTTGGATGCCTCAACTTGTTGAGGATTCTCTTGCAAAACTTCTTCAACAGAGTACTAACGCTCAAGTTTTCTACATTGGTGAAGTGAATATATAAAAGATGTTAGTTCAGATTCTCGAGCTTTTGTAGTATAAAGATAAAATTCTCTACATTTTATAATCTTATCATTTTCCCAGACAAAGAACCCTTGGTCTTTTTGTAGAGGGTCTACTACCATTGCTACTTGCCATGGTAGATTAAAGAAGTTTTGATGAATGAATAAATCATCTTCTGAAAGGAAAATTCCCCACCCTGGATGAGTATGAAACCAACCTACCATTTGTTTTTCCTCTGGAATTTTTCTTGACTTCCTTTCTCGTTCAATAGCATTCCAGGTATCATGGTTAAATCTAATATGGCTATTGTCAGCTTGAGTATTTCTTGCCTCGATAAAATTTGATATTTTTATAAACTTAATCTTATTTTCATGGCAGTAATCACCAACTAATACTCCACCTAATTCACGAGTAGTATCTTTTTGGGAATAGTTAAGAATTTCCTCCATTATTTCTTTTGCAATAAATATCTTTAAAGAATATTCTGGCTTATCCACCCATAGTCTAATTGCACAATTAGAATTATGTATTGGCATTTTTTCTGGTATAGGTTTTACAGACTCTTTTATTTCTGTAAGTTTAATTTCATTTAATATATCTTCGTCTTTTAAATTACGCGTATCCATCTAAAAATTCTTCCTTAACTTATGATAATTTGACCTCAATAGCTCCAGTTAATTGATGCTCATCAGATTCTAAAGGGCGAGTGTCAATTGGTAATTTATCACGATTCTTTAGCGCCCAGGCAGCAGCACTGGCATTTATCGGGTCATATTCATCAAAATTCTTATATTGAATCATCTCACCTAATCTTACACAAAGTCTATCCAAACTTTCTGATGGAGCCCAACCACCAAGACAGACTTGATTGTTTGTACCTATATTGGGATGATAGATTGATGTTAACCATTCTAAATTAGGTCTAACTCGCGGATAAGTAGAAGGGAGGTAAATTTCTACTTGATGAAAATTAGAAATAACCACTCCTTTACTTAACTCATCCATTTTTATTCCTTTACAGGTATAAGTGACAATATATCTATTAGGTGGATAGCCCCCTAAAGCCTCAAATGAAATAAAAGGGCTTTTTTGTGCCAATTCCTGCATTTTTTTATAATCTTCTTCTAATCGCAGAATTCTGGGTGATTGATACTCCATTTCTCCCACCTCGTTTGGTAATTGGTAACTGGTAATTGGTAACTGGTAATTGGTAACTGGTAATTGGTAAGTATTTAACTAATTACCATTTAACCAGTTACCAGCTACGACAACTGGATGTATTTTCAACACTGCCCCTTCTCGTATCCCGGCGCTTGCTAAGGAATCACTTTCACTTAAAGACCTACCTGATGCCTTATGGTGTAATTGATAATTTAAAGGCGACCCACTTGGGCTAATAGTGGGTAATTTCATCTTCGACACTAATGCAGAAATAACCCTTTTTAATGGGACATCATCTGGAATATCCGCTCGTTGTCTTTTAGCTCCTGTAACATCTTCTATCTCGATACTAAGAATTCTCATTGTGTTTTTACCTCCAAATTATTTTTTATTTTTGGGTGCATTTTTGCAGCCAAATACAGCACATCCTCCTCCATCTCTCCAGCATTCTGGATGATGAATAGTACGGCAAACAGGACACCTGACTACTTCGGTTTCTGTTTTTACCGATGTATGACAATAACTACACTCTATTGGTGTCTGCGAATAAACTAATAAAATAGGTGTTGGTCTATTACTTTTAAATAAGTTAAACATTTTTATACCACTACTCCTAATGTTTTTTTTAAGTCTTGAGTAAGTTCAAAATATTTAGTCTCTTTCTCATTTTTGGCACATATTATATGTAAAGGAGGAATACCTACCTCTGCTAATGTTTTATCTATAAATTTATCATTTAGAGAAACTATATTTGTCATACTCACCCTTCTTATCTCTTCACATTTTGGGCATCTGCCCTCTTCTACAGTTACTTTGCCTAATACTCTAAATAGAATAGATTCTTCTTTACATTTGTTGCAGTGTAAGTTAGTTACTATATCTCTATCTAATTCCAATATCGTTTCTTTGCCCAGTTCTTTTTGTGCTAATTCAAGTAGCTCTCTAAATGTAGTATTTTCAACTCCCTTATCTAACTCAACAATATCCTTGTAATATTCATGACTCAGGCAACTATTCTTTTTAGGATACTCAATTACATAGCACTCATGCGTCAAGCCATTAAAGACTATTCCCTTACCTTTTGGTAGCTCAAGTGAATGAATTAGTTTGAGTGTTTCTTGTACTTGAATTCCTGCAATAATGGATGCAATTGTAGAAGTTGTTGGGGTTTTTCCTTCTAATAAATCATCATATCTGAGTAATGGACATGAGTATCTTACCCCTAAAATATTATAATCTAAATCTGTCAATGTACATTCATAACATGAACTATCAGGAGGGAAGAATATACTTACCACTCCATTTAATACATCTATTCCGCCATCAATCCATGGAGTATTTACTCGCCAACATGCCTGGTTAATAGCCAATCTTGCCTCACGATTATCTACACAACCAATAACCACATCTACTCGTCTAAATACTCCTAATCCTACATCCCAGAGTATGTCCCCTGCTAAAGGTTGTACTTTAACATCTGGATTAATCTCTTGAGTTCTTTTGGCAGCTACATCAACCTTCTTTTTACCATCATCTTCTTTTCGATAAAGTATAGAGCGAGTCAAATCAGCATTTACTATCTGGTCAAAATCAATAATAATTATTTTCCCTATGCCCAAAAGACTTAAGTTTTTTAATACCTCATTTCCTAAAGCTCCAGCTCCCACGACCATTACATGGCTATCTTTTAGTTTTTCCTGGTTCCACCAAGGGATAAGGGTTAATCGTGAATATCTATCCTTGTCTAAGTCAGTAACAACAATCCTTTCATTCATTATAATTCCTGCGTTCAGGGTATAATAAAGGGAAAAAGGAAAAAACTGGAGAAAAAGTGGAATTATTTATTTTTTTTCTACCCTTCGTACATCCAGTTTAAAATCAGCAAAGTTGACCAGTAACCCTATTTCTTTATCCACCGCCTTCAGATATGATCTAACTTGTGCATAATATTTCTTGTCAATCTCTTCCACCGTCTTAAGCTCCAAAACAACCTCCTCCTCTATCAGGAAATCCAACTTATGTGTTCCAACAAGTACCTTATGATAATATATTGGTATTTCCTTCTCAGATTCAAAGTTCAGTTTTTCATTAGTAAATTTGATATCTAAGCTTTTGTGATAAATACTCTCAAGAAACCCTGGTCCTAACTCTTTATGGACATCTATACAATAACCTATGATTTTATTAATTAGAATTTCTCTTTCTTCCTTTTCCCTTATTTACACCTTTAGACCTGACCTGTTACATTATATCTTATTTACTTCAATTCGTCAACTAAAATTTTTGGTAACAGTTTAGCTATCTGAAAGATTTTGCCGTAATTCTTCCATTTTTAAATTTCCAATTTACAATTCGACATTCGGTAAGCGTTCAGGTGTAAGTAAGGGAAAATGGGAAAAATATTAAAGACTTCATTTCAAACTCCTGAACCTCTCAGAATTCAACTTAAGCTACGCAATTACACAGAGTAGAGAATTTATTCTCTTATATCTGCAAGAGAGATTAAAATCTCTACTCATAACGAACAACTTTCAAATTCCATACATTAAAATAAATTTCCCTTTTCCCCATATTTCCCCTTTTCCCTTCATTACACCCTGAACCGTTACGACATTCGCAGAATGTGGCCTAAGTGATAGATTACGAATAGTTCTCATTATTCTACTGTAACACTCTTAGCCAAATTTCTTGGTTGGTCTACATCGCAGCCACGATAATTAGCGATATGGTAGGCTAATAATTGCAGGGGGATAACGGATAGGATAGGTGTTAAAATTTCAGTAGTTTTTGGGATATAAATTACATGGTCTGCTTTTTTATCTATTTTAGTATCACCTGAAGTTGCTACTGCTATGATAATTCCATCTCTTGCTTTTGCCTCTTCGATATTACTCAGGATTTTATCATATACATGTCCTTGCGTAGCTATAGCTACAACAGGCATATTCTCATCAATTAATGCTATTGGACCATGTTTCATTTCACCTGCCGGATAGCCTTCGGCATGGATATAGGATATTTCTTTTAATTTAAGTGCTCCTTCTAATGCAATGGGGAAATTAATTCCTCGCCCTAAATAAAGGAAATTGTGGTGATGCTGAAATTGATGGCTAAGTTCCTTAATCTTTTCATCATGAGTTAAAATATTCTCTACCTCTCTGGGTATAAGTCGAAGTTGAGCCAGTAATTCTTTAGCTTTATCTGAATCAATAGTTCCCTTCTGTCTACCAAGGTAAACAGTTAGTAGATAAAGGGCAGTTAATTGAGAAGTAAATGCTTTAGTGGAGGCAACACCTATTTCTATTCCTGCACGGGTATAAATCACACCATCTTTAGACTCTCTGGTAAGTGATGAACCCATTACATTACAAATAGAGATAATTTTTGCACCTTTCTTTTTCCCCTCTTTTATAGGGGCTAATGTATCTGCTGTCTCACCTGATTGAGATATAGCAATCAGAAGGGTTTTATCAGATAAAATCGGGTTTCTATATCTAAATTCAGAACCTATATCGACCTCAGTTGGAATTTGAGCCAACTCTTCTAACATAAACCTACCAACTAATCCAGCATAGTAAGCAGTACCGCAGGCAACTATAAATATTTTATCAATATCCAATATATCCTCTTTACTTAAATTCACCTCATCAAAATCTACTTCATCTTCTACTATTCTTCCTCTTATAGTATCTTCAATTGCTCTTGGTTGTTCGTATATCTCTTTTAACATAAAATGTTTATACCCACTTTTTTCTGCCATAATGGGATCCCACTCGATATGAGTAGTAGTCTTTTTTACAGGTTTACCTTTTATTGTACTAATATCTACTCCATCTTGAGTAAGGACAGCCATTTCTTCATCCTCTAAGAATATAACCTCACGGGTATAAGGTAAAATAGCTGGTACATCGGATGCAATAAAGAACTCTCCAGCTCCTAAACCAACCACTAATGGGCTGGCTAATCTTGCCGCAACTATCCGGTCAGGCTGTTTACTACTGATTACTCCTAATGCATAGGCACCTTCTATTTTACTTAGTGCCTTCTGGACAGCTTCTAATAAATCATCTTTTAAATATTCTTCAATCAAATGGGCGATTACTTCTGTATCGGTTTGAGAGCTGAACTGATGCCTCTTGAGCATCAAATCCTCTTTTAATTGTGTATAATTTTCAATAATTCCATTATGAACTACTACCAATTGGTTATGGCAGTCGCGATGAGGGTGAGCGTTTTCCTCTGAAGGTCTACCATGCGTAGCCCAGCGTGTATGTGCAAGTCCCAAATTCCCTTGAATAGGATTATTCATAATAACCTCGTCTAAATTTACTATTTTACCTACACTGCGTCTTAATTCAATCTTAGAATCACTCATTACCGCAATTCCTGCAGAGTCATAACCTCGATACTCCAATCTTCTTATTCCATCGATAAGTATTGGAGTGGCATTTTTTTGACCAATATAACCAACAATTCCACACATTATAAATCTCTCCTTTTATTTTTTATATTATAATTCTCACTATACCACATCCCATTAGTGATTGTCAATAACTTTTCTTCAATTCAGACATAAAAAAAGAAGATATCTGGGGACGGTTCACTTTTGTTTGAAAGCTTGCGGAAAGAAAAGAGAGTTGAAATTGGAAATTCGAAATTAGAAATTAGGGAGAGAAGTAAAAGCCCAATTTCTAATTTCCAATTTCAATTTTCTGTGGACACTTACAAATAAATATCCGAAAGAAATCATAGGAAAAGCGATAAAATGAACCGTCCAGATATCTGTAATTCAGACAGTAGACTATAGACATCAGACCTCAGACTAAAGCGGGCAGAAATTGCAGAAGAATGAAGGCTTGGGAAAAAATTCAGGGAGTGAGGTTTTGAGGATGGTTTCCCAAATGTTGTTAATCTCCTGCATAAATAGAGTCTATAGTCTTGTGTCTGATGTCCAGTGTCTGAATCACACCACTACTTAATTTTACCTTGACAAATTTTAGCTGTTGAGTATATAATTTAATTGCTATGAAAAAACTAATTATTAACGGACTATTGGTTTCATTGGCATGCATCTTTTTTGGGGTATTTATCCACTACCATCGGACTCCACTAAATCTTATTATCTTTTACCTACAAAAATTATTCAGATATTGGTCATTTGATTTTGTCTGGCATAATATTCAAGAATTTTTCCTGCTTATTGTTTTGATTTTAAGTGCTGCTGGAATAGGTTATAAGCTATTGAAATTATTTAAGCTAAATTTCTATAGTGTCTTAGTTGAATTTATCTTCTCATTAGGTCTTGGACTTGGCTTCTTCTCTCTTATCACCTTGGGATTAGGTTTGTCAGGGATGCTCTTCCCTGTGGTTTTCTATGTTTTGGTATTGTGTTCATTACTTCTATCGTATGTTGAGATAAAATATTTCTTAATCCATTGGGGTCAGACCTTG
>JBFMDD010000216.1:0-11825 GCA_040754115.1 bacterium | reverse complement strand
TGAATATTGAATTTAGAACTAAATTCAATATTCAAGGTCTGACCCCTCTACAAGGTTTGACCACAATCGTGCTTTTATTAGGTATTATTTTAAACATTGGTGGTCCGGCAATACAATTTGATGAATTAGTCTATCATTTAGCTATCCCTGATATTTACCTTAAAAATCATAAAATCCTCAATATCCCATATCTTGTCTTCTCAAATTATCCACTAAATGTAGAGATGCTGTTTACCATGGCTATTGGTCTAAAAAGTGATACCTTGGCACAACTGATTCATTTTTCTTTTGGGCTTTTGTCTGGATTAAGTATTTATGTACTGAGTAAGACTTACTTTGGCAGAAGGCAGGGTTTACTGGCAATGTTAGTATTTTTTAGTATCCCTTCTATTATCTTTACAATGAGTTTTGCATTTAATGACCTTGGATTGACATATTATGTAGTATTAGCCGTTTATGCAATGCTTAACTGGATTAAGATAAATGATATAAAATGGCTAATTCTATCCGGGATTATGACAGGACTTGCTATTGGGGTAAAATATTCTGGAGTAATTTGTTTTATTATTCTTTTTGGATTTATCATTATGACTAAATCTAAAAGTTTCCTCACTGCTTTAAAAGAGTTATTCATTTTCTCTTTGGTGGCATTATTACCTGTTTTACCATGGCTTATAAAAAATCTTATCTTTGTAGCAAACCCTGTATATCCACTTCTTTATGGATTTTTTGGTGGTGAAAATTGGAGTGATTTTAATGCACAAAGGTTTACTCAAGAAATGAGTCATTATGGCCCCTTGCATTCTGGAGTATTAAGGTATTTAGTTTTACCTTTCTTTATCACCTGTGATTGGCATACTGGGGATATTCCTATTGGGCCGTTACTTCTCTTATACCTTCCTTTTTTATTTTTTATTAAAAATATTGATAAAATTATCAAATATTTACTTATATTTTGTGGTTTTTATTTCCTCTTCTGGACAATTAGCTCTATGGTGGTACGATTTTTATTCCCTTGCATTGTGTTGCTATGTCCAGTAGTTGCGTATGTTATTAAGGAAATAAGGAAATCATTACTCTTTGAACTACCTGTAGCTATTGCACTTATTTTAAATATCTATACACTTTATACCGCTATTGGTCAGCATCCCGATTTTTACCTTGGAAATAAGACAAGGCAAGGAAAACTTTTATTGGCAGAGCCAGTTAGAGATTATTATCATGTAGTTAAATTCATTAATGAAAAATTACCACAAAGGAGTAAAATTTTATTCATTGGTGAACCGAGAAGATATTATTGCGAAAAAGAGGTTTTAACTTCAAGTGAACTTGACACAGCCATCATTTCTAAATTAGTCAAAGAATCAAACAACACAAAAGAATTATTTCATAAACTGAGGGATTTAAAAGTAACCCATGTACTTTATAATAAAAATAACATTGTCTGGTTAAAAAGGCAATTTAATTACTTTAACTGGGAAAATAAAACCCAACTTTCACTCTATGAATCCTTTATGAGCTCTATATATCCAATTTATGTAATTGGAGATGTATATCTGTATAAAATTCCAGAAAAAGTTTGACAACAATTAAAAAGTTTATTATAATAAACCTTATGAACTTAGCAAATAAATTAACCTTATGTAGAATTATCCTCGTACCATTTTTTGTAGTATTTTTGGCATACGACAATGTGTACACCTGCTATCTAAGTTTACTTATATTTATTATAGCAGCAATCACGGACATTTATGATGGCAAGATTGCAAGGGAGCGTGGATTAGAAACTACATTTGGGAAATTTGCAGACCCATTGGCAGATAAAATATTAACCTCATCAGCATTTATTTGTTTTGTTGCTATGCCAACTTTACACATACCCGCATGGATGATAGTTTTGATTATTGCACGAGAGTTCGTTGTGACTGGATTTAGAGTTATTGCTATGTCGAAAGGAATGGTAATTGCTGCCTCTTTAAAAGGAAAATTAAAGACTACATTCCAGATTTCTACCATCATTATCATACTATTTATTCTGCTTATCAAGGCATACTTAAGAGACACACTTGGAATAAGTGATATTCCTTTATCCTTTACCTTAATTTTAGAATATACTCCGTTAGTATTAATATCAATAACTACTTTTTTCACCGTTATTACAGGAATTTGGTTTGTTGTTTTACACAAAAAACTCTTGACGGATGCTTAGAAGTATAGTACAATTATTCAAGAGGATTAACTGATTCAACAGATTTCAATTGATTAGACAGAATCCTGCCAATTATGAGATAAAAATGAATGAAATTTTACATACAGAGGAAGAAATAATAAAGGCTAAATATAAAGACTCAAAATCACAACAGGTCTTTGATTTTGCTATTAAGTTTATTGCAAGTGGCTGTTTTACAGGATATTCTAAATTCGCCTCAGGGACCGTCGGAACTCTTTTTGTCGGTATCCCGTTTTACTTGCTTATTTATTTTTTATGTCATCATCATTCTTTTATTGATGCCAACCTGTGTTATTTTTTATGTGTTATCCTCTCAACTATAATAGGCATCTGGATATGTGGCTGTGCAGAGGTTATTTTTGAAGAAAAAGATTCAAGGAAAATAGTTTTAGATGAGATTGTTGGCTATCTCTTTTGTATGTTCTTTATTCCACTAAATATATTTTTTATTCTGGCAGGATTCTTTTTATTCAGAGCAATTGATGTATGGAAACCACTTGGTATCCGACGATTACAAAATCTTCAGGGTGGAGTGGGAGTAATGTTAGACGATTGTGCGGGTGGGATATTGACTTGCATTATCCTCCATATTATAAAAATTATATTCTTTAGTGTTAATTCGTAACATTCATGGGAGAGAGAATTATTATGGATTATATAAAATTACCACAGGATAATACGCCTTTAGTTCTTTTAGGCGATGTTATGCAAGGCTTAAAAAGAATACCTTCAGAATCTGTTTCTTGCATTGTCACTTCTCCTCCTTATTGGAATTTGAGAGATTATTATATCTCAGGACAAATTGGACAAGAGAAAACTCCTGAAGAGTATATTACTAAAATGGTAGAAATTTCTAATGAATTGTTGCGAGTTTTGAAAAAAGACGGGGCATATTTTTTAAATATTGGTGATACTTACATTGATAAAGGATTACAAATGATTCCGCAACGAGTTGCATATAGAATGATAAGTGAAATTAAAATAATTGGCAAAAACAAAAAAAAGATAGGTTGGCTACTAAGAAATCAGATAATTTGGCATAAACCTAATCATATGCCATCTCCAGTTAAAACAAGATATACTAATACCTACGAACCAATTTATTTCTTTACTCGTGATGATTGGGAAAAGGAAGTATATTTTAATGTAGATGCTGTTCGCATTCCTTACAGATCAAAGGAAGAGAAAAATGAGACAAACCAATTATCATTAGAACTTAAGGATTTGAGATTGTGTAAATTGGGGGAAAACAGTAATTTGGGATTTCCAGAGGTACTGAGTGAAGAAGATTATAAAAAATTGTTACCTCAAATCGAGGAGAAAAACAAAGAACTTAATTATAATGGAAAATTTAAGGGTCATGAAACTAATGTAGGCGCCTCTCCAGGAGGACGCTCTTCAATTACGGGAATAAAATATGTTAAAAAGAGAAAGGTAGAACTTCCTCAAAATATTATCTGTGATTATTTAAGAAAATGGAGAGAAAAAAAAGGCATCTCGATAAAAGAGATTGATGAAAAATTAGGCTATGCTTATACATCAGGTCATTGGTTTAGAAAAGATGCAGGTGGTTCCTTACCTACTCCACAAGATTGGATAAAACTAAAAGAAATATTAGAGTTTGATGATAAATATGATAAAGAGATGACAGAAATGCAGTATGTCTTACAAGCAATTAGAGAACATCCCAATGGGAAAAATCCAGGAGACCTTTGGGAAATAAAATGTGCTAAATTAGAAAAAGCACATTTTTCTGTATTTCCTGAAGAAATACCTAAAAATGCCATATCGGTTTGTTGTCCATCAGATGGTATTGTTTTAGACCCATTTGCAGGCTCTGGAACAACAGGTAAAGTAGCCAGAGAGTTAAATAGAAAATCTATATTGATTGAGTTACAGCCAAAGTTTTTAGAGATTATTAAAGAAAGATGTGGGAATATTGAGGTGATAAAACTATGATTGAAGATTTTAAGATAGAAGAATTAGAAAAAAGATATCTTGATTATATAGTTACTTCATTGCGACAGGATTTGAGTGGTCTTATTCAAGGGCTAAATTCAAGGATAAAAATATTGAATGATTGGAGAAGTGAATTTTTAGAAACCGCAAGGGCAGGATATAATGCCTCGGATTTAGACGCAGGAGCAGAGAGAATATTCCATCATCTTTTTACTCCAATGTTTAAATTCCCCAACTCTTGTCCTATTGGTTCTGATTTAATGTATCAAACAGAGGATGCGATAATACATATTGAGATAAAAACTAATTTAATAACAAACCCTGATTATAAGGGTAAAGTTCAATTGGGAAGGAATCAAACTTCTTATCAAATCTCCAAATTCAAACCCAATTTGCCGTTTTTTTATAACAGCGTAAATTTACCTGCATTAACTTATGTCATACAAATTGTTCATGAACATATGAGTCCCAAAATTGATGCCCTAAGTGTAATATGCATACCTAATGGACGACTGCTAAAACACTATGGAGAGAAAATACTGCAATCTGGAAAGGGTGGATGGTTTAAAGCGACAGATATTAGATACAACTATGGCAAAGAACCATATTTCGTACTATTAAAAAAGAAATACCATAGAGAGGTATTTAGAATTGAGGTCCTCGCTTTAGATAAAAATTTTAGTATTAAGGAGTTAGTGGGAAAAGAATTATTAATTACTCCCTATAAGATAATATGAAAAGAAGAAAGTGAGATTTACGGGTAAAAAATGCAGGAAGAAATTTGTAAAGTCAGGATTTTAAGAATAATTGGGTTAACTCAAGAAGAAATTAAAAGGGCATTAGGTGGAGATATAGGACAAAGTGATAGTTTGAAATTAAATCTTGTGAGTAAGCCTAATGGTACGATAGACCTTGAGATTAAAGCCAATGCCAAAGTAGAACGAATGGCACAAGCTCTACTCTCTGCTGCTGAAAAAGAAGTCCGTCAAAAACTGCAAGATAATATCTACGGCATAGATGAAGAAAGATTAGAAGAGGTAGTGGGTTATTTACTTTATTTAAGGAGACTTACAATTGCGGTTGCGGAGTCTTGCACAGGAGGATTATTTTCCAATAAACTTACGGATATTCCAGGTAGTTCGCTTTATTATCGTGGTGGAATAGTAGCCTATGATAAGGATATAAAAATTAATCTTTTACATATCCCAGCAGAGCTGATTGCAGAATGTGGAATAGTTAGCCAGGAAGTGGCAACTCTGATGGCTAAGGAAATAGCTCTTTTAATGAAAACAGATATTGGTATCGGAATAACTGGATATGCAGGACCAGAAGGAAATGATATAGGATTGGTATATATCGGTGCATACTCAAAAGAGAATTTGAATGTTAAGGAATTTAGATTTGCAGGAGAACGGGAAGAAATCAAAGAAAAGGCAGTTTATGCCGCATTGGATATGGTAAGGAGGGGATTATTAAAATGATAGGAATAAGAACTTTTATCGCTATTAATATGACAAATGAAATTAAAGAGAGACTAAGTAAGATTCAATTGGAGTTAAAAAAAGCTAATGCTGATGTTAAATGGGTAAATCATGAAGGGATGCACATTACTCTGAAATTCTTAGGTAATGTCATTATTGGAGAATTAGAATCTGTATATCAAATGGTTTTGGAGGCAACCTCTGATTTTAATCAGTTCACACTATCATTGTCATCATTAGGAACTTTCCCTAATTTATCAAGCCCAAAGGTAGTCTGGGTAGGTGTAGAGAAAGGTAAAGAACAATGTATAGAATTAGCTAAACGATTAGATGATAACCTGCTTAGACTTGGATTTCCAGTTGAACAAAAAGAATTTATCCCTCATTTAACTTTGGGAAGGGTAAAAAGCCCAAGAGGTAGAAATGAGTTATCTAAATTAATCTCTAAGGTAGAAAAACTTAAATCTTTTGGGCAGATGGAGGTTTCTAAGATAGAGGTAATGGGAAGTCAGTTGACTCCAAAAGGGGCTGTTTATACTACATTGCGGGAATTAGCTCTTATGTAATGGGAATAATGATAGCAAGAAAGATGACTCCACAACAAAAGCTTGATTTAATAATACAACTTCATTCCCTATCATGGAAATTAATAGAGGTAAAAGATAAAGAGTGAAGAATAATTTTGAAGAAGGATTATTAAAGTTTACTTTGATTTTAAACAATTTAAAATCAAAGTATGCAAATTATAGGTGCAGTAGCCGTTGGGATTTATGGTCTACCGCGGACAACATATGATATAGATGTTATTGTCAATATAGAAAAGATAAAGTTTATTCCCTTTTTTCTTAATATTTCATATATTAAAGATTGTTTAAAAAGGCTTATTGGAACGAGGCACTCATCATTTAAAACATTTCAGCAAATATTTGAAAAAACTTGACAATATTTACACATTATGTCATAATTAGAAAAAGAAGAGTTAAATTAAGGATATTATTGTTTGTGGAGAAGATAAAATGCCGTTAATTGAGTGGTCTATGATAAAGTGTTTTCTGATAATTCCATTTGATAAAGAATTTCCACCTGTGAAATAGGTTTATACAAATATCCCCCAATAGAGGGTGAGAAGGTGAGAAAGAGAATAAACAGATCGCTCCTATGGAGCTAATTTGTTATGAGAGATATATTCTACAAACATGTCGCTCCTCTGGAGCTAACCTGAATAAAGCTCCGTAGGAGCAGTTTGTAGTAATTTCGCAAAAGCAATATCTTTGCAGCTCCGTTAGGAGCGACCTGTTTTAAGTAGTAGTAGAGCTTGAATATCTTATCTATGGAAAGTTTCTTGCCTCTTATTTAAACCTATTTCACAGGTCGAAGAATTTCGCCCAATATTGGATATCTTAAAATGCAAAATTTTGTAAATCACAGGACATTATCTGATATTATTTGTAGTCAAATCTTATAAAGAAGAGGAGGTTTTTTAAAAATGACTCAAGAAGTAAATAAAGAAAAGGAAAAGGCATTAGAATTAGCTTTGGCTCAAATTGAGAAGCAATTTGGGCGTGGGGCGATTATGCGATTAGGTGATGAAAGAGCAAGGGAGAAAGTAGCTGCTATTCCTACGGGTGCTATATCTCTTGATATTGCACTTGGTGTAGGCGGTATGCCAAGAGGTAGGGTAGTAGAGATATTTGGTCAGGAATCATCGGGTAAGACTACCTTAAGCTTAAGTATTGCTGCACAAGCTCAAAAAAATGGTGGTATAGCCGCATTTATTGATGCAGAACATGCACTTGACCCAGAATATGCCAAAAAGGTAGGGGTAGAGGTTGATAATCTTTATATATCTCAGCCTGATACTGGTGAGCAAGCATTAGAGATTGCAGAAACTCTGGTCAGATCTGGCGCAGTAGATGTAATTATTGTTGACTCTGTCGCTGCTTTAGTCCCTAGGGCTGAAATAGAGGGTGAGATGGGAGATCAACATATAGGACTACAGGCAAGACTTATGTCTCAGGCGTTAAGAAAACTTACTGCCAGTATCAGTAAATCAAAAACTACGGCTATATTTATTAATCAAATACGAGAAAAGATTGGGGTGATGTTTGGCAGCCCAGAAACAACACCAGGCGGTAGGGCATTAAAATTTTATTCTTCTATAAGGCTGGATATGCGTAAAACCCAACCTATACTTAGAGGTGAGGAGGTTATTGGTGGCAGGGCAAAGGTAAAAGTGGTTAAAAATAAAGTTGCTCCTCCCTTTAAAAGTGCTGAGTTTGACATTATGTATGACCGCGGTATATCTTATGAAGGAAGTTTGTTAGATGTAGGAATTGAGCAGAACATTATTCAACAAAGTGGTACTTGGTTCTCATACGGTGAGAAAAGAATAGGGCAAGGCCGAGAAAATGCCCGTAAATTCCTAGAAGAAAATAAAGAACTATCTGCGGAAATCGAGCAGAAAATAAAGGAAAAAGTTGGAATGCTACCTACAGCAGCAAAATAATAAGATTTTGAGGAGGAAGAGATGCCAAAGAATGACTATTTCAAAGAGATAAAAGAGATATTAAAAAGGGTCTCTGATGAACAGAAAGAGGCTGAATTTGAAATCAAAGAACTCAGAAAAGCCCAAAAGCAAACCGATGCACAAATCAAGCGATTAGGCATTCATATAGGTGACCTTACAGATGGCTGGGGAAAGTTTGTATTGGGACTTTCTGAACCATCTATACTATCATCTCTGAAAGAATTAGGGTTTAATCTATTGGCCGCAGAAAGCCCTGCTATACGCACAATGAATGGAGAGAAATATGAAATAGATATACTATGCCCTGCAATGGAGAATGGAAAGATAAATGTAATTGTGATAGAGACAAAGAGTAGTTTTAATCAACAGAAAGTAGAGAAATTTGTCAAAAAGCTTCAGAGGTTCAAAGAATTCTTCCCTGAATATAGCAGTGGCAAACTCTTTGGAGGCATTGCAGGGGTGAGAATGACCAAGGAAACACCACCACTTGCAGAAAAAAATGGGCTTTATCTCTTCGCGGTAAAAGAAGGTATGATGAAGAACATAAATTCATTAGAATTCAAACCCAAAGAGTGGTAAGGAAAGACAATTGTAAGCATCCAGGTATCAGTGTTCAATGCTCAACTTTTAAGAGAATTAGGGAGGGCAAAACTGCCCTGACTTTCCTGGTGTTAACTGACTGCTGATACCTGATTACTGAAAACTTACTAATGACTCATAAATTTCAAGAATGCCTCTCCTCAATTTCAATCTACTCAATCTCCATTCCATCCACAAGAGAAAGATTAGTAAATGAATATGTCCAGGTGCCCTTTCCATCACCTGCAAACCCCTTCGTAATACCATCAAATCTACCAAAGAGGATATCAGGTAACCCAGCCAATTGGAAAGTTGGAGCAATAGGTAAATCAGATATTGTTGAATAGGCATTAAATTTGACCGTGTTTTCGTGTAGTAAAAACATAATTCCAGTATAATCACCTGCAACGATGTCAAGATTTCCATCTGAGTTAAAATCTACCAATGCCACACTACAAAGATTCTCGGTTGAGGGAAGCCCTTTAGATGCAGATTTCCAGTTGCCTTTACCATCACCTAACCATGCTTGCACTCCCTTATTATCATTAGTTCCCGCGATCATATCCGGGTTACCATCGAAATTAAAATCACCACAAATTACTCCATAAAAAAATCCAGTTGATGGAAGTCCATTAGATGTAAGACTCCATCTGCTATCACCATCACCCCGCCATGCATCAATCCCATTGAGGCTGGTAGCAATAATATCCAATTTGCCATCTAAATTAAAGTCTACAAGAGTTACTGCATAATAAAATTTATTCTCATCAAGCCCAAAAGATGCAGGTTGCCAACCATTTTCTTTAGTTCTGGTCCATGCTTTAACACCTTTAGAAGTTGCACCAACTACATCTAAAAGCCCATCTAAGTTAAAATCAGCTATTGCTAAACCATAATGTTCATGTGAGGTTTTGAGCACAGTCTTTTGTGCCCAGATATGTGGATGAATAGGGTTAGCCTCAACAGTTGGTCCTATCTGGAGGTATATTGGCGTGCCAATACTTTTATTTCCTTTTATATCTTCTGCCTCAAATTGATATGTGTAGTCCGTCCCTATATCTTTTAAGCAAGTAGAAAAGTAGTAAAACTTCCCATCCGAAAACTTTTTATCACTTTTTTGACACACTACCATGGTATATGTACCGATTAATGTTTGTCCTTTATAAATACCTACTTTGGGATAGCCTTTTTTAGGTGGTAGATTATTTGTATTTACATAATTTACTTTATATATAAATATAGTTCCTGAAGTGCCATATTCAGGTTGAAGTCCATCAGTAGTATACCCTACCTGTCCTATCCATCCGAGTAAAGTTACAGGAGCTGGTTTTCCAAGACAAATTTGGATACCAGTAGAATTAGCCCCTATCAAGTCTGGGTTACCATCTAAATTAATATCTCCTGCTGCCATGCCATGATAGAAATTTTCCGTTGGTAGGCCACAAGAAGCAATCTGCCAATTGCCATTTCCATCACCCAGCCAGACTTTAATACCTTCATCACTCCCCGCAGCTATATCTGGATTACCATCCAAATTAAAGTCATAAGATATGACACCCAAAAAATACCCTGTTTTAGGAAGAGAGTTACTTGCTTCTTTCCAATTTCCCTTTCCATCTCCCAACCAAACACAGAGACCATTTTTGCTACTTCCAGCAATTATATCTGGATTACCATCTAAATTTACATCAGCAGTTACCAGCCCATAGTAATTTCCATAAGTAGCCAGTCCTTTTGAGGTATTAATCCACATCTCTTTACCATCTCCAATCCATGCTTTAACACCACTTCCATCGTTATTAGTTGCCATTATATCTAATTTACCATCTAAATTAAAATCAGTAATAGCAACTTCATAATAATATTTATAATCTGGCAACCCACGATTTTTAGGCGTCCAGTTTTTACCCGTTCCATCTCCCATCCAAACCTTTATTCCAGCCTCGTGAGCAGCGATTATGTCTGGGATATTGTCTGAATTCAAATCAGCTACCCCAAGTCCAAAATAGGATTTAAATTGTGGAAGGTTAGTTGAAAGTAATCTCCATTTTAAGCTATCACCACCTAACCAAATACTAATACCAGAATTAGCCAAGGTAGCAATTATGTCAAACCTACCATCTAAATTTACATCACCAATTGCTAATCCAGAATATTGACCGTCTTTGGGAAGGTCTGTTTGTGTTAAAATACTCCAGCTACCTTTATCATCCTGATGCCATATTTCAATCCCACCTAAATGTTTTGTAGTAATGATTTCCAATTTACTATCTGAATTCAGGTCGACTAAGATAATATTATGATATGGAGTGGTAGTTTTGGAAAGGTTAGCTTGTGGTATCCATTTAATTATTGGCATAGAAGTCAATTTGTCAGCAGAACTTACCTCATTATTAAATAAAAACAAAATAAAGCTTATGAGTAAAATAATAAATTTTATCATCCTACTTACAGATTAACACACATTTTCATTTTTGTCAAGAGGCTGTCCGAGAATTTTAGTACAGCCCATGTACATTGGAACCCGAAGGTTTTCGGATAAATGGTTAAGGTTAGGAAGCCAGTATGGAAGTTGGGTTAGGAAGTTAGTAACACCAGTTCATCCAGGAATGGAATAAATTACAAGGGAAGGAGAGACAAGACCAACTTCATACCCCCTAAACCAAACCAGCATCTTAACCCTAACCCCTTTACCAAGAATGGGGGTAAAGAAAAAACTTTCTACTTGTGAACACTAATAAAACCTGTTTCTGTCTC
Source organism: bacterium (assembly GCA_040754115.1). Lineage (GTDB taxonomy): Bacteria > UBA9089 > CG2-30-40-21 > CG2-30-40-21 > SBAY01 > JBFMDD01. The sequence goes on along the minus strand of JBFMDD010000216.1, from coordinate 292 downwards.
TGATTAAATCAGGGATTCAGGAATCAACACTCAAATTTATCTAAGAGGCTTCATTAAGCAAAAGGGGGTAAATAATATGAAGCTTTCTACAAAAGGCAGGTATGGTTTGAGGCTTATGCTGGATATGGCACTTCACACGGCAGATGGGTGGCTTTCGGTAAATGATATTGCCAGGAGGCAGGATATATCCTTTCCCTATGTGGAACAACTGATTACGAAGTTAAGGAAGGCGGGGTTGGTAGAGAGTATACGAGGACCTCGGGGTGGCTATCGGTTATCCAAACCAGCTGTT
>JBFMDD010000215.1:0-3346 GCA_040754115.1 bacterium | reverse complement strand
CAACCATCAATCTTACAGATGAGAAAGGGTCAGTAACTATGACCTATGCCTATGATGCCTTCGGTGCTGTTACTAAAGAAGAAGATGGGGTGGGGTGGAAGAAGAATGATTATAAGTTTGTTGGCGCTTATGGTGTGCAGGACGATCCAGCGTCAAACCTCACATACATGAGAGCAAGATACTATGATCCTCAGATTGGTAGGTTTATAACTAAAGACCCGATATTACAACTGATAATCGCACAAAATACTCCATTACAACCAATGGTTGGGTTAAACAAGAGGAGTTTAAATTTTCCTTCTCCTACCTTTATTCTTCCATTTATGTTGGAGACCCCTCAAGGATTACATTCTTATCTCTACTCCCTTAATAACCCTGTGAATCTTATAGACCCTTATGGACTTCATGGTTTACCCAGTGATAAACTTTGTGTTCTCATTCCTGATCGAAAAGCAAAGATAATTTGTAAAATTCTCATTTGGGGAATGGACTGGGCATTTTGTCAAATGGCAAAAAAGGCTTCTGACGCAAGAGAAGCAAAAAAGAAGGAATGGGAAGAAATCTTTCCTGAATGTAAAGATAAAACCCCTTACGAACCAACTAAAGAGGAAAAAGACCTCTTAAAGCAATGTAAGGGAAAAGGGTATATTAAATGAGATTTGAGGAAATTCTTAATGAAACATAAAATTGTTGCTTTTATCTGCGGGTACTTAGTTGTAGTAGTAATAAATTGTAGTATGGGAGCCATATGGGCTATAACTGGTAGTCTACTGCATGTTGTAGGAGGAGTAACTCTATCACCTCCAGCACTTGGATATGAAAGAATCAGTATGGAGTCTATAGTAGTATCTGGTATGGCTTCTCTTATTAGTGGTTTGGTTATAGGCTTGATTGTAAAGGAAAAGGGAAGTTTATATGGAGGGATATTTTTATTCTTGTTTGGTATCATTAATCAAGGAATTGACTTAATACTTGGTTCATCTGAAGTAATAGGAGAACTTCTCATTACACTTGCTATTATGGTCTTATGTGGAATAATTGGAGGGTATGAAGGGGAACATCTAATAAGGAAAGATGAAGACATGAAGTCTAAGATTAAAGCTTTTATTTGGGGTTATTTAACTATGGTAGTAATAACTTGTGGTATAGGATTTTTATGGAGTATAGGGGGTGGTCTATTACATTTTATAGGAGGAGTACCTTTATCATCCTCAGTATCCGCACCTATAATAATTATACTCAGTTCTATAATAATATTTGGTTTTAGTTCTCTTATTAGTGGTTTAATTATAGGTTTGATCGTAAAAGAAAAAGGAAGTTGGTATGGAAGAATATTTATCCCTATATATGGTATTATGATCTTTGGAATTATCTTAATGTGGAGTTTATTTATAACAATAGAAGAATCACCTTTTGAGATTACCCCTCTTTATATCGCCTGTTTATCTCTTATTACTCTTATTATTATGGTCTTAGGTGGCTTTGCTGGTGGGCAAATAGGAGAATTTTTAGTCAAAAGACATATTAAGATACAAACTTAATTGAGGTTAAGAGAAATAATGAAGAGAACAGTTAAATTAACAATGAGTATCCTTACAATTGGATTAGAAACAGTCTTGTTATTTATTGTGGTAATAACCTTTTATTTATCACCAACTGGATTACAGAGAGGAATAGGGATATTTCTTCTCTTATTAATTTGTTTTTCTTTTGGTGTGCTATTCAGCAAAAGGTATGGAAAAACTGGATTAATATATGGAATTGTTCCACCTTTAATTATAGGAGTTTTTGATATACTTCCAGCTTACAGTACAATATGTAGACAGACAGAAGGATTTTGGGAGTTTATTTCTTATCTAAAATCTCTACCCTTGATTGGCTTATGGTTTATGCATAAATCTGTCATTATTCTTTTAGGACTTAGTGTATTAGGAGAAGTAGTAGGATTATTTATAAGATACCATCATTCTATATATTCCTTAAGGCAATAAACAACATGAAATGGCTATTAATCTTTGTTGGAGTACTCCTTTTACTATATTTACTTAGGTTGCTCTTTAAGAGTTCTTGCATAAAGGGTATAATAAGGATAATTGAAGAAATCTTTATTTGGAGATGGTAAGTTAAACAAATTATATATTTGATCTTGTGATTATACTTCTGCTTTTGATGAATATTTAGCTTAAGATGAATCTTCAAATATATCTTCTTCAATACAAACTATTCCTTCTCATCTACCTTCACAAAATAGGGACAGCGCCCATTTTTTCAAGAAACTCATCCGAATGGATTGGTTATAAGGTATGAATACGATTATGTAGGTAACAGGACGAAGATAATTGACCCTTGGAATAGAACTATTAGCTATGAGTATGATCAAGTAAATAGACTAACTCAAATCACAAATCCCAAATCTCAAATCACAAGCTATGCATACAATAAGATAGGTGCACCAACTGAAGTGAACTATCCCAACAACACCAAAACATTATACGAGTATGACAATCTTAATAGACTTACCCTAATTAAGACTATAAACCATCAACCATAAACCAATTTTCTTACAGTTATGACAATGTGGGCAATAGATTAAGTATGACAGATAAGGATAATAGGGTAACAAGTTACGAATATGATGCTGTGTATAGATTGACTAAGGTTGTCTATCCACACGGTACTGAAACCACCTATACGTACGACCCAGTTGGAAATCGATTAAGTATGAATGGTATCAGCTACAGTTATGATGCAGCAGATAGATTACTACAAGCAGGAGCTACAAGCTACAGCTATGATGCCAATGGCAATATGATAAGCAAGACTGAGAATGGAATAACTACCAACTACTCCTACGACTATGCAAACAGGTTAACACTCATCTCTCATCCCTCATCCCTCATCACTCACAAGTATGACGGCTTTGGTAGGAGAATCTCAAGAGAGGCTAAGATAACAGGTGGTTTTCGTATTCCAGAGGTAGAGTACACCGAGTATCTCTGGGATGGCACCAATGTCCTCTTAGAGTTCCCTCAAGATGGAAGAGCAAGAAACCCAGTTGAATACATCTATGGCAATGGACAGTTAGTAAGTCGAGATGACTTATTAAACTTAGGGGACAGTATAGTCCACCAAGGCACTCAATACTTCCATTCTGATGGCTTGGAGTCAACTGTGAACCTTACTGATGAGAATGGTTCTGTTACAATGTCTTATGAATACGACGGTTTAGGTTCAACCATCAATCTTACAGATGAGAAAGGGTCAGTAACTATGACCTATGCCTATGATGCCTTCGGTGCTGTTACTAAAGAAGAAGATGGGGTGGGGTGGAAGAAGAATGATTATA
>JBFMDD010000214.1:0-14554 GCA_040754115.1 bacterium | reverse complement strand
CCACAGAAAATTGAAATTGGAAATTAGAAATTGGGCTTTTACTTCTCTCCCTAATTTCTAATTTCGAATTTCCAATTTCAACTCTCTTTTCTATCCGCAAGCTTTCAAACAAAAGTGAACCGTCCCATTTTACCTTTTAATATTAAATAATCCCATACCTTCTTGCTGCGAATTCCAGAATCATGTTTATCAGTTGCTCGTATGAAATCCCTGCTGCTTTGGCTGAAGTTGGAAGAAGATAAGATGGGTCTATACCCGCAATTGGATTTAGTTCCAGCACATTTGGTATATCTTTCTTCATTCTCATGTCTACCCTGCACCAATCCTTGCACTCAAGTGCTCTGTAAGCATGCAGGGCGGTTGACTCCAGCATACCCTTTAAATCCTCACTGATATCCGCAGGGCAGACAGACTTCACCTTGCGGTTTATCTTGACTCCATCAGGTATAAATGGCAAGACTGGTTCATCGGGTGTAAAGAGTCTTGTCTTCTGGTCTTCATCAAATTTCGCCTCAACAATTGGTAAGATTATTGGTTCTTCATTCCCTAAGATGCTGACTGTAAATTCTCTACCATCAAGGAATTCCTCCACGATAGCTGGCCCGCCATATTCACGCATAAGATAAGCAACCCTCTCTTTCAAATCCTCTTCAGAATAGACAACTGAATCTTTTGATAGTCCTATCTGAGAGCCTTCATGCAAAAGTTTTACTATCAAAGGGAATTTAAGCCTTGAGTTTAGCTGGTCATCTTTTGATTTGAACACCTGCCAGTCTGGCGTTGGTATCCCATAAAATTTAAGTATCTCTTTTGCTTTAGCTTTATTCAGGCACAGCGCCAGAGTCAATATGTCAGAGCCAGTATAAGGTATTTCAAGCATCTCGCATATAGCAGGGATGTAAGATTCTCTGCTTTCACCTCTTATCCCTTCTGCAATGTTGAAGACAATATCTATCTCTTCCTTTTGGTTCTTCAATTTATCATAGGCGTCTTCATCCGCCTCTATTAATATAACTTCATTCCCACCTGATATGAGTGTTTCTTTTACGCAATTTATTGTCTCTGGACTATCAAGCTCTGCTATCTTATCTAAGAACGGGTCTCTTAGCATCTCTGGTTTTATTTGATTATATAATAAAGCTACTTTCATATTTCATAATCTCCGAATGTCTATGTTCTAAAGTTGTAACACATCTCCCATATCATACAACCCAATTGGTGCTTTTGCAACAAATCTTACCGCCTTAATTGCTCCTTGAGCGAATGTAAGTCGTGAATGAGCACGATGTGTAAGTTCTATCCTTTCTCCCTCATTACCAAAGATAACGGTATGTTCTCCAACCACATCACCAATTCTAATAGCAAATATACCTATTTCTTCCTTTTTGCGTTTTCCTACCCTTCCTTGTCGACTATAAACAGCTACCTGATTAAAATCCATATTTAAGCTGTTGGCAATTACCTTCCCTAATTTTAGTGCAGTTCCAGATGGGGCATCTTCTTTATGGTGATGATGCGTCTCAATTATCTCTACCTCATACTCATTACCTAATACCTTTGCTACTTCCCCAGCTAACTTAAATAGAAGATTTACTCCTACACTCATATTTGGGGCGAAGACAATGGGAATAGAACTTGATAGGTTTTCTATTCGAGCTATTTGAGTATCATCTAAGCCAGTAGTCCCAATTACCATTGTTTTATTATTCAATGAGGTTATCTCAAGATGTTCAATAGTGGTTTTAGGATTTGTAAATTCAATCACAACCTCTCCTGATTTAATCACCTCTTCTAAACTATTCACAATAGGAATACCTATCTTCCCATATCCAATTTTTTCACCTACATCCGCTCCAATTGCCTCATGCCCTGATTGTTCAACAGCACCAACTAATTTCATGTCTTTCTGCTCACAAACTAACTTACCAATCATACTACCCATTCTACCACAAACACCACTAACAATTACTTTAATCATGTCTCTCCTCATGAAACAGTAGTTCGTGATTCGTTGTTCGTAGTTTGTCTGTCTTCTGTGAACAACGAAATCTATATTGGAAGAGAACACTCTTAGAACACAAAGAGAAGAAGCATTAAGATTACAAAGAGTGTCCCCTCCAATTTTTTTATTACTCCTCTGGAATTTCTTCTTCTTCTGTCAATTCTTCTTCAAACTCACTTTCTAATTCCTCTTCAGCTTCTTCTTCTGTCTCTATTACTTCTTGTGCCTCTACCCACTCTCCAAATTCATCAATGGCTGCATATAATGTTTCAAGCTCTTCTTTAAGTGTGTCATGATGAGTTTTAAGGGATTCTTCACATCTATCTCTATCTTTCTTGTCAGTTGCTTTTGCTAAGTCATTCTCAACCTTCTCAATCATCAACTTTCTTTCCCTAACTTTCTCTCTTGCATCCTTGACTATTTGCCACATCTGGTGCAGTGTTTTTGGTGCTTCAGTTTCTTCCTCACTTGCTAAGCTCACTTCCTCAGACGCCGATACATCTTCTTCAGCTTGAACCTTTGCTACTACAACCATCAACAGCACAATTACACATAATACAAGTAATCTCTTCATCTTTTTTCACCTCCTTTCCAGAACAGCTAATATTTCCTTCACCCCCAGCTTTTTAAGTGAGAAGTAGGAAGTAAGAAATAAGGGGACGGTTCATTTTATCGTTTTTCCTATGATTTCTTTCGGATATTTATTTGTAAGCGTCCACAGAAAATTGAAATTGGAAATTAGTTCTCTCCCTAATTTGTAACTGTTCAGGGTTCCCGGTTCAATGTTCATGGTTGGGGGGTGGGCTCCTGAGTTGATTTGCTTAGCTGTTTGTCAGGATTTGATATTTTTAAAGCATTTAATCTTTATCGCTTAGTAACCTTGAACCCTGAACATGGAACCTTGAACATGATAAACTGCAAAATTCTTAGCTACCTGAACGGTTACCCTAATTTCTAATTTCGAATTTCCAATTTCAACTCTCTTTTCTAACCGCAAGCTTTCAAACAAAAGTGAACCGTCCCGAAATAAGTTGATTTGTCGTATATTGACTTCTTACTTCCAACTTCACAATATATTTCCCTCAATTCGTGGTAGTATCTCTCAATGCATTTTTTATTTTTGAAAGCAACTTATCAGTTCCTTCAGCCTTATCATAATAATCAGTAGCATCCTTGATGATATTCCTTTGTTCATCTATAGGATAAACACTGGCTACAATTACCTTAACTTCTTTATGAAATAAGCGTATGGCGGTATATAACTTACTTCCAGCAACTCCAGACATCTTGATGTCAAGCAATACAAGGTCTATTGGGTTTTCTTTCAGTATCTTGTTTGCATCGACTGCGTTTGAAGCCTCAAGTACCTCAAAACCCTCTGGTTTCAGTAATGAGCGATAAATTCTTCTTATCTTTTCTTCATCATCAACTACAAGGATTCTTCTCATATTACTCTTTTCCTCATTCTGGCAAAAGTATACCACAAATAAGATTAAAGGAAGATTAAAATAAGATTAAATTTTTTTAATCTTCCTTTTAGAGATGGAATCCAATAACATTGTATACTCAACACCGTTACAAATTGCGATTTTAGAAACGGTTCACTTTAGCGTGAAAGCTTACGGTTAAAAAATGGATATGAAATTAGAAATTAGAGATTGGGGAAAGAAGTGAAGACCTAATTTCTAATTTCCAAAAGAAATCACCGGGAAAACGATGAAAATAAACCGTCCCTAAATAACTCAGTTAATGGCAGTGTCCAGTATACCTTTATGACCGCATCATTTCCCTTCCTTTTCAAACTTCATGAACTTTGAGAGCGTTGTGCGGTGCGTAGGGAATATTCCTTCTGATGCAGAATGCACTTCTTCTATAGAATAAAAGGCTTTGGGATTAAAGCATTTAATCATTTCAGTAACTTCAGGTATATCCCCGCGTTTTATCATAGTAAATATGATTTTCACCGCGCCTGTATTTCCCATACCGTCGATTACCGTTACACCGTAACCCTTTCCTCATAAGTGATTGGACTAAATTTGTAGCATCGAATGGAGTGATAATATGTATTACACGCAGACCTAAGGCTAATTTATGATCAATAAATACACCCAGATATGCGCCGGTGGCAAAACCACCTGCATAAGCAATATAGCATAACGGATTATTTAAATGACTAAATATCTGCTGTATTGCCATTAACCAGATCATAACTTCGATGAAACTTAATACAGAAGGTAATAGTCTCCTACCCCGTGCTAAAAAGACAATCCGCATAGTTCCAATAGAAACATCAACCACACGCGCTAAAAAAATAAGTATTGGCAAAATGCCCCATGTAAATAAAGGTGAATCCCACCACATTTTTGATTACTTCACATTCACTCCTATCTTGAATTTATCCATCTTTGGGCGGACATAAAGGAATTACGATTAAGTTAATTCCATTGGGCTAAAAGAGTGGTAAAACCACTTTAAATATAGAGCCTTCACCAGGTTGGCTTTCTACTTCAATGCTGCCATCGTGAATTTTAGCAATGGATTGGGCAATGGCTAAACCCAAACCACTGCCACGCTCAATGCCCTGGTCTATTTTTTCTATATGGAAAAACTTATCAAATATCTTTGGCAAATCTTCCTCTCCAATCCCTACCCCTGTATCTCTAATCCAGACCACCGCTTTTTCATCGTCAGCCCTTAGAGTTATAGTTATTCTACCATTTGGTGAGTTGAATTTAATAGCGTTATGGATGAGATTAAAGAATAGACGTCTGAGGTGCAGGCTATCTGCATTAATATACATTGGCTCCTTGGGCATATCAATACTTACCATAATATCCTTTTGAGAAGCCAATATCTTGCTTTGTTCATATATCTCTTCGAAAAATGGGATAAGGTCAAATTGCTCAAACTTAAATAACTCAGGCCGATAATCCAGTTTTGCCAACAAAAGCATATCATCAATGGTTCTAACCATCCTTTCGGTCTCTTCAAGGTTAACTTTAATCACCCTTTGATATTCTTCAAGATTGCGTTCTTTTCTTAATGCTACCTCTGACTCTCCTCTTATTATTGCTAGAGGAGTCTTTAATTCATGTGCCACATGAGAGCTAAACTCGGTTATATATCTAAAAGAGCTTTCTAAACGGGAAATCATCTCGTTAAAGGATTCAATCAAAGATTTCATCTCTTCATCAGGATGTTTTACCATTACTCTACTGCTTAAATCTTCATAGGTAATGTTGCTCGCCGCCTCAGCCACCTCTTCCACAGGTCTTAAAATCCTCATAGCAAAAAGCCAACCGATAAAACTTATCAGCAACAAAGCTATAGGAAGACTGATGACAAAAGCCAACAATCTGTTTTGTAGAATATAAATGATTGGTTTGATGGAGGTTGCAACTTGAATAATATATTCTCTTTTCCCTTTGTAAATAAAAGGCAAATCAATTACTCTTAACTTACGATGTCTAAATATTATGTTTCTACAGCCATCTTTTTTATTTTGGGCTAATTTAAAAAGTAGTTCTTCTTTTAGATTGCTTGAGCTAAGAATTACCTCTCCTTTAGGATTCAAAAGATTAATATAATCCTTTTTCAGGTCTAATTTATCTACCTTTTGCAGCCACTGTGCTTCTAATTCTTTTATTTTACCTTGCCTATGATATTCACCTTTTAACCCGATTACACTTTTAGCCGCAAAAGCAATAGACTCCTGATTACTTCCAATGAGGTCTAAATAGGCGCTCAAAGTATTACTTATCTCTTGTGCCTTTGTTCTGAGTTCCTCATCAAGGGCTTTGTATAAGGTATGATGGAGGCTGAGGTAAAAGGTCATGCAATATATGACTAAGATAGCTCCTAAGATAGCCGTATATAAGATACTTATTTTAAATTTGATAGAATTAAACTTAATCTTCATCTTTCAAGAAACATTCTGGCTCGCTGTGGCTGAACCTTATTCCAAGGAAGGTTTTCGGATAAATGGTTAAGGTTAGGAAGCCAGTATGGAAGTTGGGTTAGGAGGTTAGTAACACCAGTTCATACAGCAATGTGATAAATTGATAGACAAGACCAACTTCATAACCCCTAAACCAAACCGGTATCTTAACCATAACCCCTTTACCAAGAATGGGGGTGAAGAAAAAACTTTCTACTTGTGAACATTAATAAAATCAACACTCAAATTTATCCGAGAGGCTTCTTCCAAGGAGTAAAGAGGAGCACAGGTAAAGCTACATCAAAACCATACTCATCTCCATCATGTTTTTCTCTACTCTATAGCCATAAAGCGACAACTGGTGATACATGTTTTACATCGAATGCACTTTTCCTTATCTATTACTGCTACTTGCTTCTTTTCCCAGTTAACAGCGCCTACTGGACAGACCTTAGCGCATTGACCACACATTTTACACAAGTCTGGATTCACCTCAAATTTCAATAGAGGTAAACAAGAATGAGCAGGACATCTTTTCTCTTTAATATGAGCTTCATACTCATCACGAAAATATTTAATCGTAGTAAGGACTGGATTGGGAGCTGTCTGGCCCAGTCCACACAGGGAAGTATTTTTAATATCTTCGGCTAACTCCTCTAATAATTCAATATCCCCCTCCTGTCCCTTTCCTGCAATAATATCTTCTAATTTATCAAGCATTACCTTGGTTCCTATACGGCAGGGGACACATTTCCCACAAGACTCATCTTGAGTAAATTCTAAGAAGAATTTGGCTATTCCCACCATACAGGTAGTTTCATCCATCACTACCATACCGCCAGAACCCATGATAGCCCCCGTTTTAGTAATAGACTCATAATCTACCGGCGTATCTATCAGACTTTCTGGTATACAGCCACCAGAAGGTCCTCCTATCTGAACAGCCTTAAATTTACGCTTATTCGATATTCCACCACCAATATCATAGATAATCTGGCGTAAAGGAATGCCCATGGGCACTTCTATCAAGCCAATATTATTTATTGCTCCAGTTAATGCAAATACCTTAGTGCCTGTACTCTTTTCGGTTCCGAGGCTTTTGTACCACTCTGCTCCATTAAGGATAATCTGTGGGATATTAGCAAAAGTTTCTACATTATTTAAGACAGATGGTTTTTGCCAGAGTCCTTTATGAGCAGGGAATGGAGGTCTTGGTCTTGGCATTCCTCTTCGTCCCTCGATTGAGGTCATCAATGCGGTTTCCTCTCCACATACAAATGCCCCTGCCCCTTGATAAATTTCTATTTCCAGGTCAAATCCTGAGTTTAAAATATTTTTACCCAAAAGACCGTATTCTGTTGCCTGCTCAATAGCAATTCCAAGTCTTTTAACTGCCAGAGGATACTCTGCTCGAACATAGATATATCCTTTATGAGCACCAATTGCCTTTGCTCCAATAATCATTCCTTCTAAGACGGCATGTGGGTCAGCCTCTAATATTGACCTGTCCATAAATGCCCCGGGGTCTCCTTCATCTCCATTGCAAAGGATATACTTAACATCACCTTTAGCCTTATAGCAAAACTCCCATTTAAGTCCAGTTAGGAATCCTGCTCCTCCACGACCACGAAGACCGGAATCTTTCACTGTCTGGATTATTTCTTCTGGAGACATTTCAAGTAATGCCTTAGCTGCCCCCATATATCCATCACGAGCAATATACTCATCAATCTTCTCTGCATCAAGCAAGCCCCGATTTCGTAGAGCCCGTAGTACCTGATGGCTAAAAAATGGAATATCACGCATTATAGGCACTGGCTCTTTTTCTGCAGGAGGGGTATACATCAAATCCTTAACAGGTCTACCCTTTAGGAAATGTTCTTCTACTAAGAATGGTACATTTTCAGGTTTAAGTGCTTGATAGAATATACCTTCTGGATAGACAACCATTATTGGTCCTTGAGCACAAAAACCATTACAGCCAGTTAGAACTATTTTAATCTCATCCTGTAAGTTATGTTTTTTAAGTTCTTCTTCTAATATTGCTTTTACCTTTAGCGAACCACTGGCAACACAACCCGTACCAGCACAGATTAATACATTTGCACGATATGGTTCCATTTCTTAGAACCTCCTTCCTAACACTGACCACAGAGAATCAAATTTATCATTTTCTAAGTTTTTCCTTTATTTTATCATTTAAAAACTTATCAAGTTTTGGATATCTTTGCACAAGTCGCTTAATATCGAGTAAGTCCTTATCTCTCTTGAGTTCATCACGCTCAGTATCTTGATAAGCCCAGATTTTACCCGTTAATACATCCTCAATTTGTGCCACCTTCATAGTATATCCAAGCACCTTATGTAATTTTGCCCGAGATATAAACTCCTGATACCGCTCATCTCGTTGTATTTGTATTCTTACATCCGATACTTTATGTGTAACTTCCCATGTATGTGGATGTGATTTTACTTTAAACTTCCTTCTTTTTAGTTCATCTTTTAACCTTTCTAATTGCTCTATTACCACAACACAATCAAAATCCAGTGTGAGTATCGGTTCACAATATGTATTGACTGCTACACCTCCTATTACTGAATAAGGTATCTCTTCTCTCTGGAGTATCTGTAAAAATTCATGGATTATATCCTTCTTAGAGTTAGTGACTCTGTTATAAAACTCATGTTTGGTCATACTGTTTCCCTCATCCCTAATAAGTCGTTTCACTCCCCATTACCAAGGCATACTCTTCTACAATCTTACCACCAAGAACATGTTCAGTAAGTATCTTGATTATCTTGTCTCCATCCAGATCAACATATTTTACAGGTGCCTTTCCTACTAATTCAATAGTTGCCATTGGTTCACGACTACACAGACCAGCACAGCCAGAAGTAGTAACAATAATATCTTTTATATCCATTTTTACTATCTCATCCATCAAAGCAGTCATAACCTTGCGAGCACCAGCAGCAATACCACAAGTACCCATATGTACAGTTACCTTTGCTCTATAACCACCTTCACGCAAAGTAGCAGTAGCTTGATAATCTTCTTTAATCTTTTTTAAATCATCTACACTCAACTTTGGCATCATTGTACCTCCTATCCTCTATATGAACACTCTCGGATAAAATTGAGCGTTGATTTTATTAGCCTTTCCGAGCAAATAATTCCTTCTCCCCCCCACCGAAGGAACAAGGATCAAGGTGCAAGGAACAAGGTTACTCTACCTTGCTCCTTTCTCCTTGAACCTTGAACCTTATTTTTATCCGAAAGGCTTCCTTATAAATAATCGCCTAAAACTAAAACTTTTATCTCTTTTATCTGTTTAAGTTTATTATCATTAGTAAGAAAAACATCAATTCCTATCTCAATAGCTGCAGAAATCTGAATGGCATCTATTGTTTTAAGACCAGGATATTTTCCTCTTAGTTAGCCGGCTTTCTCTGCCATATCTGCTGAAATTTCTATCAGACTAATTCCTTGTCCTCTTCTCAAGAATTCTGCGAATCTGTCTGCTAATTCTTTCTTCTCTGCCTGAATTGGTTTAGGTAAAACCTCAGTCAGAGTTATCACCGAAGAAAAGACATTCAATCTTCTATTTCGAAAGGTATCAATGATTTCTTTAACAAGAATCCCAAAATGGGGATGATCTTCAATATAATAGATGATAGGTGCGGTATCTATATAAAGATAGTATTTATTTGATTGATCTCATCTGATAACCTCATATCCTATTCTCTCTTAATTGGTTAACATATTCCTGAGCATCTTCACCTACACATAATCCTTTTCCAAGTCCATAGAGTTTACCTATATCAAGAGATGTTTTTGGGGGAAGTGATGTTTCTCTTAATTGATGAATGAGTCTTTCTACCAGGCTTAATTGTTCATCAGGTGTAAGTTGTTGTGTTTCTTTTCTAATCTTTTCTAATAATGCAGACGGCATAGTAATTCCTCCCGTATAAATTTTGGATTTTAGATTTTGTCTTTTTTTCACGCAAACCTTTGCGTTCTTTGCGTCTTGGCGTGAGACTTTAAATCACTTATATTCATCAATAATCTCCATTACCTTAACTGGGTCAACAGCTCCATAAGTATCTTCATTTACTACCATTACAGGTGCTAAGCCACATGCTCCCAGACAGCGGACACCATCTAATGAATATCTTCCATCTTCCGTCATCCTACCTACATCAACATTTAATTCTTGTTTAATCTTATTTAAAATCTCTTCACTTCTCTTTACATAACAGGCTGTTCCCAGACAAACCCGGATTAAATGTCTTCCTCTTGGCACCATAGTAAAGAAAGAATAAAAGGTTACTACGCCATAAATCATAGCTGGAGGAATATCTAACCCTTGTGAAATCCTATTCTGCACATCAGCAGAGAGGAATCCTGTAACTTCCTGCACCTGTTCTAAAACAGGGATAAGAGCACCAGGTTTATCCTTATTTTTTTTAATTATTTCATCTACCTTAGCCCATTGTTCTTGTGATATTTTTACCTCTTGACATTTACATTTTTCTTTCATCATAACCACTCCTTTCTATAGTTTAAGAAATAACCCCTCTACCATCTTTACAAATTCAACTGCTTCAAGATAAGTTTCTTCTGCATCCTCTTTACTAAATTTTTTCTGATGCTTATAATCTGCTTCTTCTCTATCTTTCTTTATTCGCTTAAACCATCGAATATATTTGGTATCGACTAAATTAGTCTTTATAAAATGTAGACTGAATAAATCAATCACTCCAGTATGAGATTTAGCTCTTATGTCTTTGGTAAGCAAAGCAGCAGAAGCGGCATCCAGCATAGCATAATAAGACCTGGAAACAGAATCGGCATAACCTTCTGCCTCAAGTAAAATTTTTGCATTCTTTAGTCTTTCTCGAGCTGCAACAATGTAATCTCTTCCATTTAATTCTTTATTTCTATCTCTGGATTCCTCCATAACTCTATTCCATCCTCTTCAACATTAACAATAAATGGCCATCGTCTCCTGAGCATCCACTTGTATTTAGACAAAGACATTTCGCTAGGAGAGAGGTGAGCTTTATACCCATACTTTTCATCTATCTCACACTCGATATCAAGCACCTTTTCTTTAAATTTTTTAGTCAGTCTCTTTACTACCACCAGGATATCTACATCTGAATACCAATGCCGTTCTCCTCTTGCTCGTGAGCCATAAAGTTTAATCAAGACTATCCTTTTGCCAAATTCCTTTAACAATCTATCTTTAAATTCACTTAAGGCTTTTTCTTCGGTTTTATTTAATCTTGCTCTCTTCATCCAATTTTCTTTAAACCATCCCTGATGTCTTTTTGAATAAAATTTATCACATTAGGAGTATTTATTGGTACATCTCCTAATTCAACTTTTACCTTAGCTGTATCTAACAAATAGCATAAACTACCCTTTCTATGCTCATATAAAAAATCTATTTGAGGATTACCTGCAATTAAAGTAATCATTGTCTGTGTTATATTACCTAATGGTTTGCGGTCAATATGGGTATATTTAAAGGTAGCAGTAATTTTAGTCCCTTTATTGGGTTTTGAATCTATTGTAAATTTACCCTTTGCCTCTTTAGTCGCTTGATGTAAAAGTGATAATCCTAATCCTACCTTTTTAGTATTCTTAGTAGTAAAGAATGGGTCAAGTGCTTTTTTTACTATCTCTTCATTCATCCCTTTACCATCATCTTTTATCGAAATTGTGAGCAAGTCTTTTTTTAGCTCTTCACTAATTTTTATTTCAACTTTTTTTGCCTTTGCTCGAATTGAGTTTTCAACTATATCTAGGATATGTAAAGATAAATCTTCCACTTTACTTTTGTTTTGGAATTAAGATTTCAATATCTTTCTTCCTTCTTCACCTACTAAAGCCATTTTTATCTCTTTAACAGATGGTTCTTTTATTAAAAACCGAGTAAAACTTATACCAATATCTTCTAAGTGATGAGCATCAGAACCTGTAATCACTGGGAAATTATTTGCCTCATTTATTGTTACTTTTGCCTCTTTAAAAGTTATCTTTGGTGATATTTCCAGTCCATCTAATTTTAAATCATCCGGAATAAATCCTAACTGTCCTATAATTCCAAATCCTTCACGATCAATGTGCGAAGCAATTACTAAGCCATTAAGTGAATGCACCAAATCAACCCATTTTTTTACCGGTAATTTAGTTGCACCAATTAAAAGTTTTTTATTATGAGCTACTACCTCGTCATGTTCATTAACGACTAATTGTGTTCCAAATGCCTTCTCATCATTTATTCCATCTAAATTCTCATAAACAATCTCTTGTAATTTTAATAATTCTTCATCATTATCAAAAAGAGCTAATATATGTACCTCTTCTGAAGAGGTAATCTCAATTCCACCAATAACCTTTATCCCTTGTATGTTAGCAATTTCTTTTGTAATTATTACATTTTCGCAAGAATTATGGTCACAGATACCAATTATATCTAAGTATTTTAATTTTACTTCATTTATTATCCGTTTTGGTGTCATATCCAAGTCACTACAAGGAGACAGGCAAGTATGGATATGCAAGTCTGCATTAAATATTTTAAACATTACTAATACCAAACTGGTATAGTTTACCTACCAACTCAAAAGTCGGTAATTTACTAACCAAAATAGGTACCTTTTCTTGAATTGCCTTTTGTAGAGTCTCAGCTTCTGGCTGACGATTATTAACTAATATAATACCTACTATCTCTTTTAGTATAGCCACTGCAACGATATTTTGATGCACTTGTAAAGTAATCCATATATTACCTTTTTGAGCATTAGCCATCACATCAGATAACAAATCAGATGCATATCCACCTGTTATTTCATTATTTAACTGCTCATTTGCTGACTTAACCTCTAAATTTAATTTTGAGACTATTTCATTTAACTTCATTTTTCACCATCTATATTGATTATAATCTCAAGCTTAGTTCCTTTACCTACTTTTGATTTTAGTCGCATTTTATCTGCACATTTTTGAATATTATTCAATCCCATTCCTGCCCCAAAACCTAACTCTCGTATCCACTCAGGGGCAGTAGAAAAGCCTGGTTGCATTGCCTTTTCAATATCAGGTATTCCTGGTCCAGAATCTATTGCCTCAATCTTAATCTGCTTTGGTTGAATATTAGCAATCACCTCTCCTTTATTAGTGAATATAACGATATTCATCTCTGCTTCATAAGTTGCAATTGCTACTTTACGAACAATATGTGGATAAATACCTAACCGAGCAAGTGTCTTTTTAAGTGCACTTGATGCCTCTCCTGCTTGCTTAAAATCATTACCAATAATATCGTATTGTAAGACTATACTTGTTTTATTAGCAATAATATCCTCAAATATATGACTTGCCCTAAGGTGTTTAATCTCCTCCTCGTAAAATTCATCTTCTAATCTTCGTAATAGTCCATGAATAATATCTCCTTTAGTAATAATTCCAACTAACTTACCATTTTTTCTCCTAATTACTGGAAATCTGCCGTAGCCAAATCTATCAAATTTATTAATAGCATGAATAAGTGGCTCATCTTCATATAAAATTTCTATATTTTTAGTCATCTTTTCTGAAATAGTAGCATTTATCTGTCCATTTGCTAAGCATTTAATGAAATCTTCAATACTAATAACGCCAACTAATTTACCTTTGTCAATTACAGGTGTTCCAGAAATGCGTTTATCACGCAGAATTTCTCGTAAGTCAACTATTAAATTCTCTGGGCTAACAGTAATGACATCTTTAATCATTACATCGCCCACTTTTAATTCATATGCTAATTCTTGAATTATACTAATTTTTTCTTTTTGTAGCATTACGAAATTCTAATTAGAGTGATGCAGGGAAATAGTGAGTAAACGACTCTTTGACTTCCTCACTTCTCCACTCCCTCACTTACAAATTGCATTTCACTCTTCATACTCTGAGCATCCAGGTAATCCTTTTTGATATAATCTACCACAGGATTCATACATAGGTAATTTAGTTGTGAGTAATGGAATTTTTTTTGCGTTTGCTAAATCTATAGTTTCAGGTAGTGGTTTTTTACCACGCACAAAACAAATTGCCTTTATATCAACCATCTCTGCCGTACGGACCACTTGAGCATTTACTATTCCTGTCAACAACAAGGCATCTGGCTTAATAAAAGCTAAGACATCACTCATTAAATCCGCTCCACAACCCATCTTTACCTCTGTCTCTAAGTCAGCAGTATCTACTATAATTTCTGCACCCAAAATTTCTTTTACTTCTTTGAGAGTCATTCTTTTGTTTTATTCAACTCCTAAATCTAAGATATCATTATTTCTATAAGTAAAGATGAAATATTTTACCACAGATTTGGACTCTATGTCAACAAAAAAATTGCTACCTCTTGTGATTCAGACAGGAGAGCGTTGCGTAGGACTTAAGGCTATATCTATGGTCCCAGGCATTGCTTTACCTCATTTTTTGCCATCTTTTTGTTTCTGTTGACATTTTGGAGTCCCAAAAGACAACCCAGTTACAATAGTTAACCTATTTTTCTTGTGTACTTTGTGAAGTCTTTGTGCACTTTGTGGTTAAAAATCAAATCACA
>JBFMDD010000213.1:0-3633 GCA_040754115.1 bacterium | reverse complement strand
CTCAACTATAACACTTGACTTGCTTTTAACTATATCATCTCACTTCATTTTTGTCAACATACTTTTTAAGTTCCTCTTTTTATAGCACCTATTAACCCAAATCGGGACGGTTCATTTTATCGTTTTTCCTATGATTTCTTTCGGATATCTATCTGTATGAAATTGGAAATTCGAAATTCGAAAATGGAAAGAAAAATTTCTAATTCTATGCCAATTTTCCAATTTCCAATTTCTACCTTTCAATTTCAACTCTCTTTTCTATCCGCAAGCTTTCAAACAAAAGTGAACCGTCCCCAAAATCCCAATTACCTCCTCTTTCTTACACTCCTCATTCCTAATATCATAAAAATCATCAAGGTAGCTATGGATATAAAACTGCCAATTTTGAATGATAATGGGGAGTATCTAAATTCTACCAGATGCTCTCCTTCTGTTAGATAAACAGCTCGTAGAGTATAGTTAGCACAAAATATCTTTTCTTTTGAACCATCTACATAAACCTGCCAGCCAGGATAATATGTATCGGATAAGACTAAAAACCCATCATCTTTCATCCTACAACGAATAACTACCTCCTCATTTTTATATTTAATTATTTCTGGTTCTATGTCTCCTGTTCTCTGTCTTCTGTCCTCTGTCCTCTGTCCTCTGTCTGCTGTCTTTGGTCTTTCTTCAAGTATAACATATTCCTGAGGATTGAACTTCCTTGAAACAAGTTCTTTAAAAATTTTATCTTTATCTTTAATAACTTTATACTTATAGACTATAAATGCCCTTGGTAGTGCATTTTTGTCCTCATAAATTTTTCCCTTATCACTGTCAAAGACAAGTTTTAAATTATCTGACTTTAATTTTTGAGAAGTAAATATATATTTAGTATTAAGTAAACAGAGCAATTTGCGATTAGTCCGAGATGGGAACATTATTTCTCTTGCATTCTCCCATGGTGAAGAAAAAGGGTCAACTAAATTCATAAATTCATCATATCTTTTAGGAAACATCCCATCATAGCCTTCCACCGTCTCTAATCCATAAGCTATATTTACACTTACCGGCAGTAGATGTTCAAAGGCTAATATTCTACTCTTTTCCTCATTGCATCTATCCATTAAGAATTTTAATGAAGGAGTGGTAGCATAGATGACATGTTTTGGGACAAAAGGATTATACCTTAATCCAAAGATAAAGAGGTCTACAATGATGATTAAAAGAATTATTGCTTTAACATACAAATCCCGTGCCTTATTGATACTCAAAAGAGTTATCCAACTAGCGAATAATAATAAAGCAGGATAAAGAAAATCTGTATTTAATAAGGTAAAATGGTTTTGCAAAGTCATATCCATAAGATAATTGGTTACTTGCTTACCCAGATAAAAACTCATTATAATGATTAATCCAAATACCAAGATAATGCCTCCAGAAAGTACCTTAACCTTTTTAACATTGGAGAGAATATAATTACTTCCTAACCCTGCTAAAACAGATATTCCAAAGGTATAAAGAAATATAAGTCGGCAAATAATTAATTTATTTCCTCCAGGCACAATCAGGTAGAAAAGGTAATATAGAGGTGTTCCAAGGACAAGTAGTAGGGAAAGTAAGGTAAAGGAAGCCCAGAAGATGGTGTTTTTATTTCTTTTGATAAATATGGCAAGAAGAGCCAGTATGAGAGGCAAAATTCCCATATAGGCACAATGTTCATTATAATTATCCTCCATTATACCTCTTTTAGGATGTAGAGGTGGGAGATCAAAGCCATATTTTTTAAATATATAGTGGAAATTTTCACGAATAATATTATAATTATAGTCAACTGGATTACCGTAATAATTTGGTATTAAGAAGGTAACTAAATCCTGCCATGGTAGTGGAGATAGCAGACGATAGTCTTTGATAGATTCTCGCTGGGCATTCTTTATTAACTCATAAGAAGGGATTAACTGTATGGCAGCCAAACTGAAGCCAAAGATAAAAATAAGAATTACAAGTAGCAGATATTTTAATCTCTGACCCCATAATCTGAATAATGAGTAAGACATTGTTATTAATATGACGAATAGCCCCATTTGTAAAAATGATGAGAGAAGTTGCAGCCCTAAAACTACTCCCGATAAACTGGCATAGAATATGTTCCTTTTAATGATTGTTTTATCCACTAAAAAAAGTATCAATGGCAACAAATATCCACTTAGCACACCCATTTCTAACCAGATGATGGAAAACCCTGAGAATTCATAGCAGATACTACCTATCAATGCACCAAATATACCTAGACTAAGTGATGAGCGTAAAAATAGATACATAAATATACCTGAAAGTAACATTTGGCAAATAAGGATTAAAGAATAAGCAATTAATGGGTCAAAGAATAGAAATAAAAGATTAAGTGGTGCAAAAGAGACAGAATTGGTGCTAAATAATGGGTTGCCACAAAAAATGTATGGATTCCAGAGGGTAATCTTTCCTTCATGCAATGATGAAGTAGCTAATTCCCTTAATGGATAATGAAGAAATGTAGGGTCAGAAAGAAGGGGATTTTGACTCCTGTTTTGGGCATGGTAATGATAAAACCAGGGTGGATAAGTATAGGTAAGAATATCACCACCTAACGGCAATAAGCCTAAAAAGACAAATTTCCAGAAATAGATGATAGTTAAAACAAATAATATGGCGATAGCTAAAAAGTTTTTTATCTTCATTTTTGGGGCTTAATGTTTCATGTTCCCATTGGGATTTAAATCTCAACCTCTATCCCATTTTTTTTTATTTCCCTGGCAAAATCGTTATCTTCAGTAAAATCTTCAGGCATGAATGGATGTAATTCGATGCGGCTGTCAACTTTTAACAAAAATGGTATTAGTCTTTTACTGTCATAAAAGCGTATTCCAGAAAAATCAGGAGAAACAATAGCAATATCACTCCATTTCCAAGCATTCCCTCTGGTATAAGAACCAAACAATAAAAGCCTTATTAATAGTAATATTTGCCTCTTTGACCATCTTAAGAAAATTCTCTACGGTTTTTATAATTTCATCTGAAGCAACAGCCATTTATACATCTCCTTAATTTTTGTGAAATACTCTTGCGTAAATTCCTTTGTGCAGAGTTTGTAAAAGTCATATTTGTAATCAGGATACCGTACTTCAAGTTATCTCTCCTAATAATTGTTTTTGTTCATCAGATAAAGGCAAAGTAGTCTTTTCTGCCAAAATTAGTAGGTTATGAATCTGTGGAGGTAATTCAGGGTTATCTCTCACATAGAACGCCTTTAATACTTTTTCTCTACTACGAGATGCCCAATAAATAAACACCAATCGTATCCTTATCTTTTATCTTTTTGTATTTTATTGCATATTTATGAAAATGTCAAGAAAAACTTTACCACGAATTAAACGAATTTTACGAATGGACACTAATTATCTGGAGTTTCGTGAATTTTCTATGATTCCTTTTACCTTTAATCTTTGCGTTCTTTGCGGTTAAAAAAGGATAAATCGCAAAGGACACAAAGGGAAGAAAATAGGTAAAGCATTTTTTATCAACTCAACTTCAAAGGATAAGTTGCAAAAAAATCATCAGGCTTTTGAGCCTAATTTTGCCATCTTTGAGCAAAATAAACAGATTGATAAG
>JBFMDD010000212.1:0-2133 GCA_040754115.1 bacterium | reverse complement strand
TTCAATCTTTATATCCGGGGGTGGGTCAATTTCCATTGCCAAATTTGTTCATTTTTGATCTGATTTTTTACATGGGTGGGTCAATTTCCATTGCCAAAAGTGGGTCAATTTTGGTTTGCCATTAACAATCAATATTATGAGATATAATATTCTTCTTCACCATCCTTCCTTTGAAAAACAATGGATTTAATTTAATTTTTTCTATTCGGTTATTCACAAAGAAGTTAAATATCTCTATACATTCATTTGGTTTCTCTACAACAGAAATAGTAGTAAAAGGAACTTTATTTTGTTGAAGTAGAAAAATTCCTCTCATTACATCCTGAAAGCTTCCATTATCATTATGATAGCACCGATTCCTATCATGAATTCTTTGAGGACCGTCTATTGAAATTCCTATTCTAATTGAATATATTTTTATAAAATCGATGATTTTCTGGGTTAATAATGTTCCATTAGTCTGAATTCCAAAAGTAAAAATTCTTTTCTTATAATACCTTGGAACAACATCTTTAATTTTTTCCCAACAAAGAAGAGGTTCTCCCCCATGAAATTCAACCAAAATAAATTCATATGAAGAAGAATCTAAAATGTCAAAAATTTTCTTTATCTTATCATTTGATAAAACATTTTCCCTCTTTTCCCCCACATCAGCATAACAATATTTACATTCAAGATTACATCTATTAGTCAAATGGATCACACATATTAATCCTTTTCTTTCACAAGAAGAGATTGTAGAAGACTTCTTTAATTTGTAAACTACTTCTTTTATCTTGGGAAATAGACAAACATCCCATTTACCTGTAGAAGGATTAATAATCAAAAAGTTATTTTCTCTTCTTAACACTTTTAGATTAGAGGAATGACTCATTAAAGAATCCTTTCTTATTTTACTCAAAAGGTGGCTTACTTAAAAATACTCGATAAGTAAGCCACCTTTTTATAGAAGTACCATCCTCTCACACTTAACATGATAGTGGCCAATAGTCACGGTATCCCCAGCAAATAAGATCACCTTTCTCACTCTCATCACCTTCAAAAATCCTCCTTAGCTCTTCAGATACTTCCACTTCCATTTCTTCACTATTACCCGTAAGTCTTTCTTCCATCTTATTCACCTCCCTTCGTTTTAAGATTTTATGTATTAACCAGCTTTTCCCTATATTACCTTTTTATGGGTAATATAGACCTTTGCTGGAATGTTTCCATTATAATATATAATATCTATAATGTCAAGAAAATTTTTACTAATACTGAAATTTTTTACAAAAAATAGATATTAATAGTAATTTAATCATAAATATAAATAAAATAAAATTAATTTGACTTGAAGAGTTTTTTAACATAATATTTTATTGGAGGTAATGAATGCTAAAGGATAGAATTTTAGAAATTCGTAAAAGATTAGGGTTAAAACAAGGAGAGTTTGCTAAGGTTATTGGTGTAAGCCAGGCTACAATTTGTTCATATGAAAAAGGAGATGCCTTGCCTTCAATAGAAATGTTAAAGAAAATTGCAGATATAGGGAATGTTGCGCTTGATTATTTATTAGAAAGGGAAACACCTGCCCAAATAGAAATAGAGAAAATACAAAATGGAATCCAGAGTACTATCAATAATTTAACTACTCTTTTGCACGCAATTGACTCTATTTATATACCTCAACTTAATAAGCATGAAGAGAAGATAATAGAACTTATTAGACAATTAGAACCAGATAAACAAGAGGATATTATAAAATATTGCAGATATTTAATACAAACTCAATAAATCAAAGTTAAAATTTATCTTTAAATTTGCCTTGCTTCGCTTGGTAAAGCGACTCGCAAGCGGGTGCCCCGACGAGGTTTCAAGTAATCTGATATGAGAGTTGAGTGTAAATTCCAGCTTAATTTTGACTCACTTTTCTTTTCCAGCCTAAAATTGACCCACCCTATAGGTATCAGCGGTATCAATAGTTGATCCGATTGATAATCGAGTTATCTGCCCAATCTCTTGTATGTGCACTTATGTTTTAATGGGATATGCTATCCAGCCTAATCTCAGCAATGTTGTTGTTTATCCCGTTCCTTTTAAACCACAACGCGGTGATAGAGAGATAGTTTTTGAAGGATTAGCTAAAGATAGCAC
>JBFMDD010000211.1:0-7787 GCA_040754115.1 bacterium | reverse complement strand
TATAGCATAGGAGGAGACCAATGTCAAGTATTTTTGTTAAAAAATTTGCAGATTTTTTAATGAGTTAAGTATTTATATATCAAGTGGTTAAAGGTATAGAGAAGAGGTCACTCGCCGATTTAAGGATCAAGTCTGGACATATGGATATGGCTGTGAAAAAAATCCTAATCTGATAAAAGATGGAAAGATAGAGGTTGGCTCTTACTATGTAACTGTTAATGATTTAGGAGTAAGTATGAATTCTTACTTAGGTACATTAACAAGAAAGTTAAAAATTACATCTATTGGTAGAAAAGGGAAAGCACAACAAATTGGTTTAGGCAGTGCTGTGCGCGGCGTAGAAGTGATTGCTGAATTGATTGGTGGTGGAGTTACTCCTGGAAGAATTTCAGATGTATTCGATTATGCCTACTTCCTTAATAACTGGGGCTGGTGGGCATGGGGTGGTAATAGCGAGGGAGATAATTTCATAAGAGAATGGGTAAGAGGTGATATGCGGTCTAATGGTGAGTTTGAATTTTGGCCTGTATGGAGTAATCCATTAGCTCCACGAGTGGATGGCAATGTATGGGCAAATTTTGAAATTGATGAGCATTTTGAAAGAACACCTTACCATTCTCATCTCCGTGGTGCAGCTGGTACTTGTGATCACCATGAAGAAGGTGAGATTGTATACCCAGGTGAGGAACATCATGGACTTGATTTTCAACATCCAAGTGCTGGAAGAGGTGATATGCCTAATTTACAAAACCCTCAATATTATCGAGAATTAGCTAATGGAACTTTAGAAGCTTTTTTACCAGGACATATCATCATTAATGGTGTTTTTGGAGATGATGAAACAGAAGAAAATAATGTTGTACTTGTAGGAAGTAGTCTCCAACCAATAAGGTTAAATGGACCTGTCTACATAGAAAGAGATGTAATTATTAAAGGAACAGTGACAGGACAGGGGACTATTTATGCTGGCCGCAATGTATATATTGCAGGAAATATCACTTATGCAAATCCACCATTAAATGAACAAGGACAACCATGTTATTATCCGCAGACAGCGAATGAAAATGGAGTTCCAAGTGATGCAGAAATTCAAGCATGGTATGATAGAAATGTAGATGCTGATGTATTAGCAATAGCAGCAGCTGAAAGTATTATAGCAGGAGATTATCCGGATAATAGGAGTAGCGATGGGGATCCATACTGGTGGCCTGCATGGTATGGGTTATTTGATATGGGAAGTGAGGATGTAGGGGCAGATGGAATACCAGATACAGATGATGAAGGGGAAGGTAATGGGACTTTTGAGCCAGAAACTGAGGATTTAGATGGAGATGGTATTTTTGACCAGGTTCATCAAAATCAATATGGAGAAAACTATAACTGGCGAGATGTTACTACTACAGGACTGCCAAGCCAACAAAGTGATTGGATAGATGGAACAGGGCAATCAGAAAAATATGCTAATAGGGGTACTACTCGCCATTACCATGACCTAACTGATTTCGGTGGCATTTCACGATTAGATGGTATATTTTATACTCAACATTTTTTAGCAGGAACATTTGTTGAAGTGAAAGGACCATGGCAATATACTGATAAAGGATTTATATGTAATGGCTCACTTATTTCAAAAGATGAATGTATGGTCTATTACCCTAAATTTAATTGGAATTATGACTGGCGAATACACTCAAGGTATCGAAGTAACCCAAATTGGCCTATTAATTTAGACCTACCGCCTACTCAAGCAGGCGGTACTTCAACAGCATCTATCAGTATTATTAGTTGGAAGGAGGTAAGTATAAAATGAAGATTCTAAAGAGTGGGATAAAATATGGATTGGGGATACTTATCCTGTGTATAGGAATAGTTATCCTCTTTCAAACTCATCCATCTCAAGCAGGGATTCCTTTAGAAAATCCCAAAATCTCTCAAGAACAAGCAAGACAAATGTATGAGGAGATAAAGAGGCAAAAAGAGGAAATAATGCGAAGGAATAAGGAGGAAAAACAAAAAAAGAAAGAAGAAGCAGAAAGGAAAAAACAACTTATTAAAGAAATGGAAGCACCAAAACCTACTCCTGAAGAAGAAACCCCTTCTGCCAAAAAAGAGGAAGCAAAAAAGATAGAAGAAGAAGCAAAGCCTATTCCTACACCAACCCAAGAAGCAAAAGGAATAGTACCAGGTGTAGTTACTACTGAAGAGGAGATTGAACAAGCTAAGGAAATAGAGAAAAGGGAAAAGGTAGCCCGGGAAGTTAAACATAAAAGAAATCTTTCCTTTATTTTGACAGCTGTAGTCATGTTAGCTACAATAATATTCCTGATTAGAAGTATGTATAAAGGAAGGCATAAAGATGAAGAAAAGAAGAAGTGAGGCAGGAATTAGCTTGGTTGAATTAATGATTGCAACATTAATCTTGATTGTAGGAATTATAAGTGTAATCAATATGTTTATAAGAGGTTCTCTGAATGTAGTAACTACAGGAAATGCGGCTGAGGCAATCAATCTTTGTAGAGAGAAATTAGAAGAGGTTAAGTTGCGGCAGTCAAATTATGAGTCTTTAGCTACAACTACAGTGACATTTGATAGAGTAGGAACTACAACAATAGGCAATTGCAAAGGGACATGGACTATCACTATTGAAGGTATTAATGGCACGACAGAAGAAGTGACTGCTAAACCCGAGCAGGGAGATTATTTAAGGGTAACAGTATCGGTAGTGTGGATGGAAAATATCGAGCATAAAAGAAGATTATTCACTTATATAGGTGATGTACAATGAAAAATAGACATGGATTTACAATTATAGAAGCTATAGTTAGTATGGGTGCATTAGCAATAATCCTGGTTATCGTTTTTATCTTTTTTATCACTGGATTAAAACATTGGTTAGGAGGAGAACGGATAATAGATGTTCAGAACATTGCAAGGGAAATTATAAGTGGAAAAGGGAATTGGCGCGGTATGGAAGGGGAAGTACGTGAATTACATTGTATTTTAAATGCCAATCCGCAAGATACTCAATTTCATTTAAGAAAAGATAAAATAAGATTTATTGGACCAGTAACTATTGTAAATGGATTAGATACTATATGCTCAACACTTTCAATAGGAGACGATTTTCAAACAATAGGTACTGGTAATATAACAGGGTTAACAGAGACGAAAGGAATAACATTAATTACTGCAGGCACAGGTGGTACATTACAATCGATACCAGGAGATATAGATGGTGATGGTACATTAACTGCTATTGAAAGAATCAATTCAGATGATTATGTACGAGGTGGATTTATGGCAGGAGGGGGTGATGCGGTAATTATTATGGGAAATGATACAGGTAATACTACATGTTATACCAGGAGCCATGGAGATGATGTACAGGTGATTCCACCAGGGCAATTAGCAGGCATTGGGGCTATATTAATTACACCAGGGAATAATGGTATACTTGAATCAGTACCAGGAGATTGGAATGGAGATGGAGATAATGAGGATTATTCAGATTACAAAAATTCAAATAATATTATAAGCTCTGCAGTTATTAGTTATGAGTATCTTCCAGGAACAAATACGATTGTACGAAAGATAAATGGAGAAAAACCAGATTCCAAAAGACATTTAGGACCATCAATCATAGCTGAAAATGTTGCTACTTTTACAATTACTTATTATGGAACAGATAGTGTAACTATAATTCCATATGGTACAGTAACCCTAAATCAAGTTAATTCGATTGGACTTATAGAGATTCAGGGAATAGTTAGTGCTCGTAAAAAAGGGGATGTGGGAAAAGGAACAGCTACTGCTACATTTAAAACCAAAATTCAACCAAGAGCTTTAAACCCTGCATATAGAAGGTAATACTCAACACCGTTACAAATTGCGATTTTAGAAACGGCTCACTTTAGCGTGAAAGCTTGCAGTTAAAAAATGGATATGAAATTAGAAATTGGGGAAAGAAGTGAAGACCTAATTTCTAATTTCCAAAAGAAATCACAAGGAAAACGATGAAAATAAACCGTCCCCAAATAGCTCAGTTAATGGCAGTGTCCAGTATAATACCAAACTTTTGCACGAAACCACAGATACACATATTAAAAGGAAGAAATAATGCCACGATTTACTTACACAGCCGCTAATCAAGAAGGTAAAATTTTAGAAGGAATAATAGAAGGAGATAAACTTGAACTGGCAATTGAAAAATTAAGAAAAGAAAATCTCCTCCCTATAGAAATTAAAGAGGAAATTGTTAAAAAGGGTGTTATCGGATTTTTTCGCCAAGTAAAATCTAAGGAGGTACTGGCATTTACACAACAATTATCAAGTTTACTTGATGCGGGTATGCCAGTGGACAAGAGTCTGAATGTCTTAGAGGAATTGACTAAAAATCAAAAATTAAAAACTATTATCTATGAAATAAAAAGAGAAATAGAAAAAGGGAGTAGTTTATCAGACGCTTTAGCTAATCATCCAAAGATATTCTCTGGACTTTATGTGAATATGGTCAAAGTAGGGGAGGCTTCTGGGTCATTAGAACTAATATTAGATAGATTAGCAGATTTTTCACAAAAAGATGAGGAATTGAAGGAATATATCAGGTCTATGATGGTCTATCCGTGTATTTTAATCTTCTTTGGCATACTGGCTATTACTGTTATCCTCACATTTGTTATCCCAAGGTTTATTGTTATATTTAAAGAAATGGGTGAGAGTTTACCCCTAATTACAATTTTGTTAATTTCTATTAGCAAATTTATAATCAATTGGTGGTGGGTAATTGGAGGGATAGTATTGATTTTTATCTTTGGATTTAAAGGGTATCTGGGAACCAAAAAGGGTCGGTATTCATTTGACCAATTAAAATTAAAAATGCCTGTATTAGGTTCTTTAGTGGAAATGATAGTAGTCAACAGATTTAGTAAAAGTCTGAGCACTTTATTAAAAGGAGGTGTCCCATTACTTCCAGCTCTACTTATTGTCAAAGAAGCTGTTGGTAACGCTGTTATATCAACAAGTATAGGTGAAATTCAAGCCAGCATAAAGGAAGGTGAAAAGATAGCTACTCCTCTACGAGCAAGTGGTGTATTCCCTGACCTTTTGGTCCATATGGTTGCTTGTGGTGAAGAAACGGGTAATTTAGAAGATATGTTGAATAGGGTTGGAGATACATACGAGGTAAGAATTAGAAATTCCTTAAGAGGATTGATAGCTTTATTAGAGCCTTGTCTAATATTATTTATGGGTATAATTGTTGCTTTTATTGTTGCAGCTATTTTATTACCTATTTTTGCAATGAGTGAATTGCCATTTTAGAATATATGTAAAGGAGTAGAAATATTGGTAATTAGTTAAATGTATTACTTACCTATTTTACCAGTTACCAGTTACCAGTTACTAATTACCAGTTACCAATCAATGAGATTTGGATTTCAGGTCTCAATTACTAAAACCCTTAACGAAGTAATAAAAAGGGCTGTTGAACGAAACTGCCAAACTTTACAGATATTTACTCGTAATCCAAGAAGGTGGGTAGAGCCAAGGGAATTTCCAAGCCAAGAGATAAAAAGATTTCAAGCTGATTTAAAAAAGGCTAATATTACTCCGTTGATAGTCCATCTTCCTTATCTACCTAATTTGGCTACATTAGATAAAAAGTTGTTTATTAAATCGGTCGAAATTTTAATCTCTGATTTACAGCAAGCAGCCAATTTAGGAGCTACTTATGTTATTGCTCATACTGGAAGTCATTTAGGAAATGGATTGAAACAGGGTATAAGACAAGTAGTAAAGGCAGTTAATATTGCACTATCTGCGGTTGACAATGAGGTTATTTTACTTTTAGAAAACCAGGCAGGTGCAGGAACGGAAATAGGATATGACTTTTCTCATTTAAAAGAGATTATAGAGAATGTAACAAAAACTTCCAGAGTAGGAATTTGTTTTGATATATGTCATGCCTTTGCTGCAGGCTATGAACTTTCTGATATTAAAGGTGTTAATAAAACAATTGAGTTGTTTGATACCCTGATAGGGATAGAGAAATTAAAAGTGATACATGCAAATGATTCTAAGGCAAAACTCGGAGCTAAAATTGATAGACATGCTCATATTGGCATGGGTAAAATTGGACTTGCAGGTTTTTCAGCAATAGTAAATCACACATGGCTAAGAGATACACCAGTAATCTTAGAAACACCCATAATTACTATCGAAGATGATGTTAGGAATTTAAAGGTTATAAAGAGTTTAGTTAAGTAGAGAGTAGAGAGTAGAGAGTAGAGAGTAGAGAGTAGAGAGAAATAAAAAGGAAAATGGCTAAAATGTTAGACCACAAAAAATCTTTCTACTTTCTACTCGCTTCTTTATAAGAAGCCTCTCGGATAAAAATAAGGTTCAAGGAGAAAGGAGCAAGGTAGAGTAACCTTGTTCCTTGCACCTTGATCCTTGTTCCTTCAGTGGGGGTGAAGAAGGAACTATCTGCTCGGAAAGGCTAATAAAATCAACGCCCAATTTTATCCGAGAGTGTTCAGTAAAGATAAAGGAGGGGGAATAATAAATGGAAGCAGAAGTTTTAACTCAAGAGGAGGCTATTACTCCTTTTACACATGTTAATTTAGGCGTCTCTTTAGCCAACGAAGGGATATATGATGAGGCAGAAAAAGAGTTTAGACGCGCTATACGGATAGACCCAGATATGTTCATTACACATTATAACTACGGGATTATTTTGGGTAAAATGAATAGGTTTAAAGAGGCTGAAATTGCTTATGAAAATGCAATAAAATTAACACCCCAAATTGGGTTAGCTCAGAATAATCTGGGAATTGTATTAACTAAATTAAGAAAATATGAAAAGGCAGAAGAAACATACCGAGACGCAATTAGAAAATTACCATCTTCATCACCTTATTTACCAATTGTACATCTTAATCTTGGTAAATTATTAGAGGATTTAAAGCGGTATGATGAAGCAAAAATTGAATATATGGAGGCTAAAAGGTTAGACCCTAAATTAAAAGAGGCTTATATTAACTTAGGAAATTTATATGTTGAGCAAGAGGCGTATGAAGATGCAAAAAAAGAATATAAAGAGGCACTAAAAATTGACTTTCAAATGCCAAATGTACATAATAATTTAGGATTTGTATTGACTAAATTAAAGAGGTTTGAGGATGCGAAAGCAGAATTTGAGCAGGTGATAAAATTAGATTCTGCTTACGCTCGAGCCCATTATAACCTTAAAGAGTTAAAGAGTTAAAGAAGGTAGAAGAGATTTCAAAACCTAAACCAATTCCATGGACTACCTATTTCATTATTGGAATTACAACATTTGCTCTTCTGGAGATTTTTATCTTATTTATATTCAATAAAATACCCACGGTAGGATTTACTGCGACAATTCCTTTATTAGCTTTTTTAGTCTTCTTTGTATTATTTTCAGAATCTAAGCGAAAAGATATTACTCCTCCTGAACTTGAGCTTGAGTTAGATAGTAAAGGGCTGATAATTGAAACTGAACCGTTAAAGAGTGACTTTGTACCAGAAACCTTAATAAAAACAGAACCTATTAAAAACACCATAAATATACTGGACACTGCCATTAAATGAACTATTTAGGGATGGTTCATTTTCATCGTTTTTCCTGTGATTTCTTTTGGAAATTAGAAATTAGAAATTAGGTCTTCACTTCTTTCACCAATTTCTAATTTCATATCCATTTTTTAACCGCAAGCTTTCACGCTAAAGTGAACCGTCTCTAAAATCGCAATTTGTAACGGTGT
>JBFMDD010000210.1:0-5297 GCA_040754115.1 bacterium | reverse complement strand
TCATCGAGAATATAGGAGGAATGATTATGGAGACAAGAATGACCATGATTTACTGGAAAGGAGAGAAATTTTGGCTTGGGAAACTTCTTGAACATCCAGAAATTATGACACAAGGAGAGACTCTTGAGGAATTGGAAGAAAATATTAAAGATGCGTACTTGTTGATGGCTATGGATGATGTGCCTGAACACTATAAAATGAAAGAAGTTGCCATATGAAACGAAAGGAATTTATTCGTCAACTTGTAAAAGATGGCTGTGTTTTCTTAAGGGCAGGAGCTAATCATGACCTTTAAGTTTAATAATCTCCTCACCTTCAGCTATTCCTTCTAATCTCTCCTTTGAATATCCTTCAAACTTTGCTATAAAGAAATTTTCATCGAAATCGAATATTGGCTCCTTCAATCCATGCCTTATCATTCCATCTCTCATTCTTTTAATTCCGGTTCCAGCCTTTTCCATCAAGTGTATCATACGAAACAATTCAGCCACTTTCTCATTTCTTCTGGATGAAACTTCGCCAAATCTTTCTGGTTTGATTTTAAAAAGTCCACCGGGATTGATTATTTATAAGGTTAAGGTTGTCCGATAGGTGGCGAAGCCAATAAAGATATAATGGCTCATCATCAACCACCTGTATCTTCTTTTCTGAAATATAGCTTCTCAATCCTTTTGAGATCTTTTAATTGCTTTATCCTTTTTGCCCAGCTTTGCGTATACGACACCTATATTTAAATGGTTAAGCGCAGGAAAACTTTTAAATTCGTCTCCGAGCCTAAGTCTATAATCCTTACCATAGCGTTCCTGATAATAACGCATCTTTGCATCAACTTGGCTTTCTGTAAAGTCAACTATCATTCCATCCATAATTACGTTGGCTACGTGACTATTACCAGCCATGCTACTCGATTTAAATATTTGTTCTCGATAGTTGTCGAGAATTTTGACCACTTCCGGAAGGGGACCATGTGCTTGGATCTCTAGTTCTTCCTCCTTCACCCGTACTCTAACCCTAAGGCTTATGTTCTTTTCTCTTTGACTTCTCTTATTTATTAAATCCCAGATGTAGTTACTAAGTAAGCCTAAAACAACAGGAAGTACCCCCATAGTTAGGACTAAAAGCATTATTTCTTCTGGGGGACCAAGGGCGGCAACAAAGTCCCTTGCTCTAGCTTCCTTTACTCTCATCCCTAGTGCCGAAAGCTCATCCAAAACATTCTTATTCGTTTCCTTAACGAAGTTAGGTTCGGCTAGTTTTAAGAATACGACGTCGGTGTTCTCAGGGATACCACCTACAATGTTAATTGGTTCTAGGGTATACTCATCATCCTCAAGTTGTATCACAATGGGCGGTATTATATGCAGTGTTGCCATTTTTTATCTCCTAACTATAGGCTGTTTCGCCTAACGTTCCCAGCATATACGACGTTGCCGAAGGCAATTTGGGCGAAGCGTAGCGAAGCCTTTTATCCGCTGTTAGCCGACGTCGCCGTCTCACTTGAATCTCAAATTTTGCTGTGTGTCAGGATTCTTTCCTCTCTATATCTCTGAGGATGCTTCTTGACAATGAAAGCATACCATCAGAAAGTTCATAATATCTTCTTGGGAAATCAAATCTTTGTCTTAGATGATGTATGCGCTGCTCCGGGGAGGGATGCGTTCTAGACGTATAGGATTTATAATAACTTTTTGGATGAGCAAGGTCGGTTAATGGCTAAGAGAAGAGTTCTTATCTTGGGTGCGGGTTTAGCCGGATTAAGTGCAGCCTGGCATCTGCAAAGAAAAGGCATAGATTGCATAATTTTTGAGAAGGAATCTGCAGTAGGAGGTTTATGCCGTTCCAAAAATATAGATGGATTTGCTTTTGATTACTGCGGACACCTTTTACATTTTAAACAGGCGTATACATTTGATTTGATTAAGAGTTTACTGGGGAATAACTTGCTTGAACATCAAAGAAGTGCTTGGGTCTATTCCCACGGTAAATACAGGCGCTATCCTTTCCAGGCAAATCTTTATGGTTTACCTTCCTCGATTATTAAAGAATGCCTCTTAGGGTTCATCCAGGTATCGGGAAATGGTCATCTTAAAAAGAAAAAAGGCCTCAACTTTTTGGATTGGATTAATAATACTTTTGGTAAAGGGATAGCCAGGCATTTTATGATTCCTTATAATACCAAGTTCTGGACAGTCTCGCCGAAAGTCCTAACCTGTGAATGGTTAGATGGATTTATCCCTATGCCTTCTTTAAGCCAGATAGTCGAAGGGACCATAGAAGAAAGCCAAAGGCAATTTGGTTATAATGCCCGGTTTTGGTATCCCAAAAGAGGAGGGATTGCTCAGGTTCCTCTGGCTTTTGCAAGCCAGATCAAGAATATCTACACTAACTGTCAAATTGAGGAGATTAATCTTGATAAAAAAGAGATAAAAATGGTTTCGGGCAACATTGAGAGATTTGATTATTTAGTTTCAACCATTCCTTTACCTGAGATGCCTTATCTTATAAAGAGTCTGCCAAAAGAATTATATTCTTTATTTAAAGAATTAAGATGGAATTCCATTTTTAATCTTAATTTAGGCATAGAGAGAAAAGATTTTTCCGGAAGGCATTGGATATATTTTCCTCAAAAAGAGATTTGTTTCTTCCGTGTGGGTTTCTTCCACAATTTTTCTCCTAATCTTACTTCTCCAGATAAAAGTTCATTATATGTTGAGGTATCCTATTCAAAAGATAAGCCAATCGATAAAAGTGACATTGTCTTACGTATTAAGAGAGATTTAAAAAAGGTAGGAATACTCACTATAGATGATAGAGTCTGTGCAGAAGAGATAAATGACATAAAATATGGTTATCCTATCTATGACAATAATTATCTCCAGTCAAGAGAGAAAATTTTAAAATTCTTACTTCAGAATAATATTATACCATGTGGCCGCTATGGCTCCTGGCGTTATATGTCGATGGAGGATGCGATCTTAGATGGTAAAGAAGTAGCAGATTTACTCTCCAAATGCTTAAAGAAAGAATAAAAAAAATTTATTTTTATCGCCATACCTTATGGAGTATGGCTATATCACAGTTGAAATCAAAGTACGCTGGTTCTCTTTTGGGTATCTTTTGGGCGATAATAAATCCTCTTTTAATTATGCTGGCGATAACTTTCGTTTTTACCGCTATCTTTAAAATAGAGATAGGAAATTTTCATCTTTTTGTCCTCTCTGGTATTCTTCCCTGGATGTTTTTTCCTCTGCTTTATCTGAAGCAACATTTTCTATATTAAGTCAACAAAATATCTTACGCCAATTTAACTTATCTCGAGAGATTCTTCCTTTGAGTTCTGTTTTGGCTAATTTTCTGAATTTCCTTATTGGTTGGCTCATTATCTATCCTTTATTTTTCTTTTTTAATCCAAAAATAATCTTGCTGTTACCACTGCTAATTGTTGTTCTCTTATTAAATCTTTTTTTTGTTTCTGGGTTGGGTCTCACTCTGTCTGTTGTAAATGTCTTTTTCCGTGATATCGGTCAGTTGTTAGGGGTTTTAATAATGCTCTGGTTTTGGATTACGCCTATATTTTACTCTGTAGAAATGATTCCTATAAAATTCCACTGGATTCTTAATTTCAATCCGATGACACCTTATATTGTCTATTATAGAGAGGTTATTTTCCAGGGTAGGATGCCTAATTTTTCAATGTCTATAGGAATCATTCTTTGGGCCTTTATTAGTCTAATTTTAGGCCTATTTGTTTTTTGGCGCCTTGAATCAAAACTTTTAAAACGGATTTAAAATGGCTATAATTCAATTTAGAGATGTTTGGGAGATGTATCGTATAAAGTTTATTATCGATGGTAAGGTCTCTTGGGAGAATTTCTGGGCTTTGAAGGGTATAAGTTTTGAGATGGAAAAAGGAGAAACCTTAGGAATAATTGGAGAAAATGGGGCTGGTAAATCCACAATTTTAAAATTAATCGCAAGGATGTTAAAACCTGACCGAGGAGAAATTAAGGTTTTAGGAAGAGTCTCTGGACTTTTAGAATTAGGTGCAGGTTTTCAGCCAGAACTTACAGGAAGAGAAAATATTTATTTAAATGCGGGTTTATTTGGTTTAACTCAAAGCCAGATTGATGAGCGGTATGAAGAGATTGTGAATTTTGCTAATATTGGTAAATTTATCGATGCTCCGGTTAAATGTTATTCCCAAGGCATGTTTGTGCGTCTTGCCTTTGCAATTGCTATCCATGCAAATCCTGATATCCTATTAATCGATGATACCTTAGCAGTGGGAGATGAGCATTTCCAAAGAAAGTGCATTAAAAAAATATTTGAATTAAAAGAGCAAGGAAAGACGATTATCTTTGTTACCCATGATATGAATATGTTAAGTCGACTTTGCAAAAGAGCAATTTTTTTAAAAGAGGGAAGAATAGTTAAGGATGATTCTATAGACAAGGTAATTCCGCTTTATTCACAGATGATTGGTACAAGAGAAGGCGTGGGTATCTTAGAAAAAGAGCCATTAAATATTGTATTTAATAATGGTCGGTTATTTATAAACTGGCAAGATAAACTTCTCACTCCTAATTCTGGGGCATACACGACCTTCCTAATTTCAGATAAATGGTATAGTTCTCTTCAGGCAGACTGGGAAGTTAAGAGAGAAAACGAAAATAAATTAATAGCTATAAGTAAATTTTATCAACTTGCGCTCACTCAGATCTGGCAATTAGAGCTAGTCGATAATTATGAAATTAAATGGGATATTGAATTGGATTCAGAAGAATCCTTTGAAATTCGAGAAGGCTTTATAAACGTCATGTTAACTAATGAATATACGCAGTGGTTTACTACCTTAGAGAATGGCAAATTCTCTCTTATCGACGATTATGCAAAGAACTGGCAGACATTTCTTGATGGTAATATCTTTAGAAAGTGTATTGGTGTAGAAGCAAAAGAGATTTCAGTTGGTAAACTTCCTTCTTTAATTTTTGAACAATTTAATTGTAATACAAAAGTTTATGCTCAAATATTAAATACTGATTACCTAACTAACTGTAGGGTATTACAATATAAAACATTGGGTTTACAAAATTATTCAGTAACCCAAGCCAATCATTTTGTTTATTTTTCCGGAAAAATTCTTCTCAATATTTCAGATATAGATAGATACTTAAAAAATTTCGACCTGTGCGATTAGATTTTATGCTGCCAATTTGAGTTCTATCTTACCCTCTTCAAACCATCTTTTAGTTTCATTGTTTCTTACCATAGCAGTTATTGAGGCAAGAGTTACTGAA
>JBFMDD010000209.1:0-3671 GCA_040754115.1 bacterium | reverse complement strand
AGATAAAATCTCCATCACGAATAATTATGGAAAAGAAAAACAGAGAGAGCAACATGTAGTGACAATCTTAAAAATTAAGTGTAGTAATATCAATATGTTACAAATTTTGCTGTTGAACATAGGTTATTACTTACCAAAAGTAATTAATCCAATTAGTTGTATATAATCACCAGAATCATAGCATCTTTAATGAAAAATTCATCATCCTTCCTCTTTTCCTCTATTTCTATCCTTTTAATTCTTGAATAGCTTTTTCAATTTTACTTACTCTCTTTTCAAGTTTCATATCAATTGCCGCTACTAATTGATTGACCCAGGCAGGTACCTCCTTTAAAGATTTTAAGATAGTATCCATAGATGTTCGCATATCATCTGCGGCTATTTTCAAATCACCACTTGCACCCATTATCATTGGTACAATCTCCTCTTTTAGATTAGTGGATACCCCTCCTGTATCCTCCATAAATTTTAATGCCTCGGATAACTTATCTGGTAATTCTTCCATCTCTTGGCGTATCTTTTTAAGCTGTAATAATTCCCACCAGAGAAATGTAATTAAAACCGCCCAGACTAATATAGTAACAAACATAAGCACAATCAAAGTTATCTCTAAAAATCCTATCATGAGATTTTACCCCCTTTCAGGGTAAGTAGAGAGTAGAGGGTAGAAAGTAGAGAGAAATGATATGATGTACTTTCTCTTCTCTCTACTTGCTACTTGCTACTCTCTACTTACCTTTATATCTCCCTTCCAATGGTTTAGTCATAGCCTTAAATTTTGTTTCATTTCGTATTAAATCAGGTTTTTTAGGAAGTGAAGAGATTTGCGATTCAACCTTAGTTATTCTATCTGAAGTAAGAGGATGTGTTCTTAACAGAAGTGTTAATTTACTTGGGTCTTCCTTTTCTTTTTGCTTTAACTTCTCAAAGAATTCTAACATTCCTCTTGGGTCATATCCTGCTTGATAGGTAAAATGAATTCCTAATTCATCTGCTTCAAATTCTGCCTTTCGACTATACCCTAAGAAGACCAAATTGGCAGCGATATTTGAAAGTTCTTGAATACCTTCTTTTTCGTTCTTTAAAAGGATACTTGCTAATATACTATATGCTTGTGTTTTTTGTAGCTGTTTAACACCATGCCTTGCAGCTACATGCCCTATTTCATGAGCAAGTACAGCAGCTAATTGTGCCTCATTATCCATAGCTGCCAATGCCCCGCCATAAATATAAATAAATCCACCTGGCAGTGCAAAGGCATTAATTATCTCTGAATCTATTATCTTAAAATGATACTTTATATCCTTACGGAAACATACATTGGCTAAATTTTGACCAATATTATTTACATATTGAGTTAGAGTAGGGTTGTCTAAAATTTTATTTTCTTTCTCAATTTGTTTTACTACATGTTCTCCAATAGCTACTTCTTGTTGTGTAGAAATAAATATACTTTCCTGGCGGTCTAATCCTGTTTGAACAGTAGCACAGCCTGGCAATTGACATAAAAATAATATAAAAGGTAAAAGATACTTAATCATTTTTATAGTTCCTCCTTTTGCTATTCTGAACGCTCTCGGATAAAATTGAGCGTTGATTTTATTAGCCCTTCCAAACAAGGAACAAGGAGCAAGGTGCAAGGTGCAAGGTGCAAGGAACAGGGGCTTTCCCTACTCTTCACCTCTTGCCCATTGATTTCACAAGTGCTGTTTCCAACCCCATTAGCATCCTTCTCTTTTCCATTCACCTTAATCCTTGAACCTCGATCCTTGAACCTTTTTATCCGAAAACCTTCTATTCTGATTCTACCTCTCCTCTAAAAAATATTCCTACATCGTATCGGAAGTCACCGTTTTCTTTACCTAAACCGCATAAAAACTCAAATTTAGGAGTCAATGGAAATCGAATTCCTACGCCATAACCGTCAATTTTATCATATTCAAGTAATAAGAAAAATTCTCTTGTTAATTGACTCATTACCCCACCAGAATATCTCAATTTATTATGTCCATTTTTTCTTACAAGTCCAGCCCCTAAGTAATATTCAGAATATCCAAATGGAAGTTCAATTGGTGCACCTAAAAGGAGAGAAATACCACTACTTTTTTCCTTTTTATGTTCACGCATATCATAAACCTGATAATATGAATCTAAAGCAAGGTTTTTTACTAATTTATTTTTTACCCCAATTCCTAACCCGTGTATGCGTAACTCTAAATTTTCTATTGGTGGGGAGAGTCTAAGGATAAAACCTTCAGGATACTTTAAACCAATATCTATTTCATCTTTTTTTAGTAATTGTGGTGTTTGAACAGTCAACAATTCTAAAGGTGGCTCTTTGGGTGGTAAAGGAGGAATAATGAATTTAAGTTTAACATCTAATCTTTTCTGGCCAACTCCATCAATTATCACTTTCCTATCCACTGTTTCGTGTCCTGGCTTTCCAATACTTATTTGATACATACCTGTTGGTAAGTTAGGGATAAGTAAAGGAGTCATTCCTTTGAGTTGTTTACCTAAATACACATACGCTGATGAAGGTGAAGATGTGATAAGGACAGAACCCAGTCCAGCAGGTCTTAATTCTTCTTCAACCGATTTAAACAAAGCCAATGAAATATTTAACATTGGATAGTCATAAAAATTTATATCCGCTAATATAGATTTATAGCCTGGTTTGCTTATGGTTAGAATTATCTTTTTATCTTGTAAATTTTTGACTACTAATGGGCTGAATCCTATTGATTTTCCATTAATCTCTATTTTTTGAGCAGATGGTGTTGGGCTGACGATTAAATGTCTTGTAGTTTTAGCTTTAAAGTCAAATGGATATTTTCTTACCTTATCACCAACAGTTATCTTTACATCTGTGATAGGAACTATTTCTGAATATTCTTTGTCTAATTTGACTATCTTTACATTACCTATTGCTGTATTGTCTCGAATAATAAAAAGGTTATCCCCTACCCTTAGTCCAGAGGTGCTGCCTATATCGATAAAAATGCCATCTTTAGAAATATCCTTTACTCTACCCTCTAAGCTAAAAATCCTTTCAAAACAAGCAAGAATTCGGTTATCTATCTCAGGAATTTCATCATAGTGGGTACTAATAAAAGATGTATTTATCAATACCGAGTCATTTTTTAAAATCTGGTAATTACCTACAACTAAAATATCTGCATCTAATAATTTCCCTAATGAATAAGCTTTATCTTTGTTAATTATTCCCATCTTTTTAAGTGCAGGTAAGTCAAATACCTTCTTAACTATTTCCTGGTCAATTATATTAAATTCTTTTGAAAGGGAATATGTAATCAAATCGTGTGAAATTTGGAGGCCTGCAGGGTTAGGTGGAGTACTTAAGTCCTCAAATTCTAATATCGCCACTGTCTTTGCATGTAAATTACTAACTAAACATTGTAATATAACTAATATAAGAATTTGTTTTTTATAAGGCATGATATACTCCTTATTGAAGTATTATCATATCATAAAAAACAGATGTTGTCAACAAAAAGAGTAAAAAAGTTTAAATATTATACTCGAGAGCGTTGCGTAGGACTTAAGGCTATATCTATGGTCCCAGGCATTGCTTTACCTCATTTCTTGCCATCTTTTTGTTTCTGTTGACATTTTGGAGTCCCAAAAGACAACCCAGGGGGTCATTAACC
>JBFMDD010000208.1:0-18367 GCA_040754115.1 bacterium | reverse complement strand
TATGCCCCAGGTTAAAGATATGCCCTTTTATCGACTGGTTAATGACCCCCTGGGTTGTCTTTTGGGACTCCAAAATGTCAACAGAAACAAAAAGATGGCAAGAAATGAGGTAAAGCAATGCCTGGGAGCATAGATATAGCCTTAAGTCCTACGCAACGCTCTCTTTTTCAATGGGTTATTCTCTTGAAAAATAACATTGACAAATTGTAAATAAAACCTTATAATAGTAATTGTTATGAGAAGATTAATACTATTTTTCAACTTATTAATAATACCGAGCATAAATCTATCTGCTCAAGAAAAGGTAATTCTTGAACATGCAGACCATGCAGAATATCTAAAGATAGCAGGAGAAGAGGTAATTACTCTCTGGGGAGATGTAAAATTAAGTTCTGGTAAGATGTGTTTAGAGGCAGATTGGGTACAGTTGAATATGGCTCAAGATGAACTTTTAGCCAAAGGTAAGGTGATTCTCGTGAATGAACAAGGTAGGAGGATTGAAAGTAAAGAGGCAAAATACAATTTAAGGACAAAACAAGGCAGAATGAAAGCACCTTACATTTCCGTAAAACCTTATTATTGTAGAGGAGTTGAGGCTTGTTTTGAATCTGGAACTATTACCTTCTATGATGCCTTATTAACAACATGTGATTTACCTAATCCGCATTATTCTCTAACTACTGCTAAAATTATAGTTTATCCAAATGATAAGATAACTGCAAAGAATATCTTTTTTAAAGTAGGTAATATCCCATTATTTTATATCCCTTATTATTCAAAGTCTTTGAAACAAAGAAAAAGCCAGATGGTTATAAAATCAGGTAGAAGTAATATAAAAGGCAATTCCTTAGGAGTTACTTACAATTATCTCTTTACTCCCAAATCTATTGGCTCGGTACACTTAAATTTCCTTGAAGCTCAAGGTCTTGGGAAGGGAGTAGAACATAAGTATTGGGAAGATGGGACTTCACATGGGCAATCTTATTTTTATTATATCCATGAGAATAAAAAGCGCGATGATGTTAAAGATACAAAACGATGGGAGATAACTGCCAAACATCTTCAAAGATTTAAAGATATAACTGGAATTCTACATCTACAACTTTTAAGTGATAAAAATGTTACCCGTGATTATCTTCGAGAGGAAAGATCAAATGCTGCAACATGGGAATTAAAAAATTATCTTGCTGTTACTAAGACCTATTCAAATCATACACTTAGATTAGGAGGTGAAAGAATAGACCTTTGGAATGATGAGGTTGAGGACTTTAAAAAAGAATTTGTGCTTTTGCCTAAATTAACCTTACAAACTAAATCAGTGAGAAAAAATAATATTTACTCGAATTTAAAGGTCGAAGTGGCAAATCAAATTGATTCTGCTACCAATACACATTATCTTAAGGGAGATGTTGGTGTTAATCTTTTAAAAAAGGCAAATTTTTTGTCAGACAAAGTAGTTTTCTCACCTAAAATTGGACTTTTAGGACTACTTAAGGAAAAAGAAAAAACGACTGGATGGTTAAATATGAGCTTAAATTTAAGAAATAGAATTGGTAGATACTTAGAAATAAATTTAAATCATAATTTAAAAAAGGCATTTACGACTGATGAATATCATGGAGTAGAAACCAATGCCCTTGTTCCTACATTATATATGTGGATGAGTAAAAAAATACGAGGAGAAATTGCAGGAGGGGTTAATCTTCGGGAACATAAACCACTAAAAATTACTAAAGCAAGATTACTTCCCTTAGTAGCTGATTTAAACCTTGCCTTGTCTGATAATTTTGTTACTTCTTTAAAAACTACCTATAACTTCAAATCCTCTACAATAGATAGGGTAGAAACTTACCTTGACTTAAAGAAAGATACCTGGCAATATGGAGGAAGTGGCCTTTATTATAGACCCCACTCTAATAATAATAAGGATATTTTAGAGGTTTCTAATTATCTTACATTTAAGATTTCACCTAAAACTCAGATGCAAGTTCATGTCTATTATGACCTGAAGAATCATAGAATAAAAGAAAATGGATTGATTATTGAAAAAGACCTCCATTGTTGGAATTCTAAACTTTCTATTCGACATGGAAAGGATACAGAATTCTGGCTTAGTCTTAATGTGAAATAAGGGAGATGTAAATATCCTCGAATTTCACGAATTGAACGAATAAAAGGGTATCTCAGTGTCTGGTAGTCTATGTAACATAGACTACCAGACACCAGACTACCTGAACGGTTACAATTAGTATTCATTCGTATAATTCGTTTAATTCGTGGTAAAGTTTTTCTTGACTTTTATCCATGTTTTAAGTTATAAATATTAAGATGCGGAAGGTGTGTGTAATTACAGGTTCAAGAGCAGAATATGGACTACTTTCTCCAGTTATGTATGCTATTCAAAAACATCCTGATTTAGAGCTTTCAGTTATTGCCACAGGTATGCATCTAATGGAGAGATTTGGACTTACACTAAATGAGATAAAAAAAGACGGATTCAAAATAGACGAAGAGGTATTTGTATCAGAAGAAGATAATATGTCAAGTGCATTTGGACAAATGGTAATTGGTATTCCAAAGGCGATTGATAAAATTAAGCCTGATTTTGTGGTAGTTTTAGGAGATAGGTTTGAGGCATTAGCTGGTGCTATAGTAGGGGCAATTAATAATATTCCTGTGGCTCACATCCATGGTGGAGATAAAACTACAAGTGGACATATTGATGAATCTATCCGATTTGCTATTACTAAATTTGCACACATACATTTTGTCGCTACAATAGAAAGCAAAAGGCGTGTGATTCAATTAGGAGAAGAACCATTTAGAATTTAT
Source organism: bacterium (assembly GCA_040754115.1). GTDB lineage: Bacteria > UBA9089 > CG2-30-40-21 > CG2-30-40-21 > SBAY01 > JBFMDD01. The sequence goes on along the minus strand of JBFMDD010000208.1, from coordinate 15,535 downwards.
CAGGTTGGCTCTCCAGCTATTGATGTAATATTAGGTAAGAAATTCAGCTCTCCTTTACAAATTGCTAATAAGTTTAATCTAACTATTAATAAACCAATTGTAATTGTATTGCAGCATCCAGTGAGTATAGAAGCAGACCATGCTGGAATCCAGATGGAAAAAACCATACTTGCAATTAAAGAATTAGATGCCCAAATAATAGTCATTTATCCTAACTCAGATGCAGGCTCTTTAGAGATGATTAAGAAAATAGAAGAATATAGAAACCTACCTAATATTCAAATTCACAAAAATATTGACCATGGACTTTACCTCGAATTATTGAAAATAGCCTCGGTATTAGTTGGCAACTCCAGTAGTGGTATAATTGAGGCACCATCGTTTAAATTACCGGTAGTCAATATAGGCAGTAGAAATGTTGGTCGAGAACACGCAGAAAATATCATATTCGTTGATTACTCTTCAGAACAAATCTTACAAGGAATTAAAAAAGCCTTATTTGATGAAGAATTTAAGAAAAAGGTAAATAATTGCACCAATCCTTATGGGGACGGAAAATCCTTTCACCGAATTGTTGAAGTCTTAACCACCATTTCCATTAACAAAAAATTACTCAAAAAGCAGATTACTTATTAGCCATTCTGCAAATTTTTACTTTCGATTTATCAGTTCGTAGCAAATTTTTCTTGACTTTTCTTAAAATTTGTGGTAAGGTAAAGAGGTAAATTTTAGTTTTATATAAAAATTGTCGATAAATATTAAGGAATACTTATAAGGAGGGATGAGTATATGAAGTTGAGAGGTAAGATTTTTTATTTAGTAACTACTTTATCTCTTTGTTTTCCTTCTTTAGCCTATGGGAAAAAAGCAACAATTAATACTGAGCTAACTCCTGCGATTATATCCGTAGGAGAGGTTTTTGGTGAGTGGCGTGGTGTGTTAGAAATACCCATTTGGGCTAATACAAGTGTATCTTTAGTGGAAAATACAACATTGATGGTTGAAGAAGGGATAAATTCATTTCGATTCAGGATTGATTGGCGAGGGAATAATACCTCTGGATTTGATGAAAAGACTATTATCATTATCAAGTTAGAGAAGGAATCTTATCCTTATTCTGGTATGTGGGACTTACTTTATGAAAAGGGAGAGGAGATAACCTCTAAAGGTAAAACTGTAGATTTACGCCAATTTCTTACCCCAACTATAACTCAAAAAGAGCCTGAAGTTAGATACAAATTTGTTGTAAGATCTGAGTTACCTATTGGTCCTTCAAGTGGAGAGAAAGTTACTTTTGTTACTGTACGCTTCTCATCAGGCTCTACATATACTTATCTTCCATACCTACTACTTACTATCCTACATGACCCTAATGGTGATAAAAGTTATACTGGAATTATTTCCCAGACCGCGATTGAATATACATTAGGCATTAAAATAGGTGAATCTGTTGTAGTAGCAGATACTCAACCTGAATTTGCGCTAACAGGAACTAAGGGTAAGCTTGAGTTCAAACCATTATTCCGTAATTCTATTAAAGTGATTTATACCCCACTGAATGATTTAAAATCAGAATTAAACTCCTCTGATTCTGGCTTAATTGGTCCTGGACTGGGTGATATTTATGTTATAGCCAAAAACTTACCTTTAAATCTTACCTTTTCAAAGGCTAAAGAGGGTGTAGAATTATACTTTAAGGTTGTCTCACCTAAAGAAGCTGGGCTTCCACCAGGAAAGGAATTTGATATTATTACAATTCCATCCGCAGTATTGCGCTCTTATGAAGATGGACAACCAATATTTGGTTCATGGAGTAAACTTGAAATAGACCCTGATATGCGAACGGAATTAATTGATAAAAATATCGGTTGGGATAACAGGGTAAGTGTTGATGAAAAGGAGAAAGTGATAGATTTAGAGCTGGCGTATTTAAATGCAAATGAAAAAAGAACAAAATTTAGATACACACAACAAACACTTATACCAATTACCTTAAAGGTAGCTATGGAAATACATCCTGCATTCACAGAAGGAGCAAATATTACTACTCAACGAGGAAGAACTCCATGTGAAATATTACTTAATCATCAAACGCCAGGTAAAGTAGTTGCGGATAAAAATGTATTAGTAGAACTTGAAGATAAGGATTGTAAAATCCCGCAAGGCGATTTCTTTACATATCATGCTTATGTTGACCGCCAATTTGGCACATTATTGTTTATAACTGAAGATGATAAAACCAAACCTGCTAATTTAACCTCACTTCATTGTAGAAGCCTATCTTCTAATCCTACGGAGTACTGGACGGGTAAATTTGAAGTTAAAGAAATAGTAGTGGCAGAACTTCCAGAAGAAGTGCTACCTCCAAAAAAAGTAGTTGAGCTACCTCTTGAAGTACCACCAGTAGAAGAGATAAAACCTCCTATCCCAAAAGTAGAGGTGCCTAAATTACCTCCTCTAAAAGAGAAAATTGTTCCTAAACCACCAGTACCTGAAGAGATAAGAGTAGAAGAAAAACTTGAAATCCCAGAGAAGATACCTGTTGTAGAAGAGATACCAGCAAAAGAGGAAATTAAAGAGGTAGAAGAAGTTAAGGTTGTTGAAATACCAAAAGTACCAGAAGAAGTTCCACTACTTGAAATTGTTCCACCTCCAATTGAAGAAGAAATTAAAATAACGCAAGTAATGCCTCCTGAAAAGGAAGAAGTCTTACCTGAAATTGAGGTTGAAGAAGTAGAGGAAGAGGTACCAATAGAAGTGAAAGAGGTGCCAGTTGAAATCCCACCAATCGTAGAAGAAGTAAAACCCAAACCTACAGTAGAAATACCACCAGTAAAAGAAGAAATTAAAGTAGCAAAAGTTGAAGAAAAAGTCGTTGAAATACCAAAAGTCCCCAAAGAAAAACCTTCACCACCAGAGATTATACCACCTGAAGAGATAAAACCTAAAATTGTAGAAGAAGTTAAAAAGGAAGTACCAAAACCAAAACTACCTCCTGAAATACCTAAATTAGTAGAGAAACCCGAAGTAGTCCAGGTAGCTCCAAAGAAAGAGGTTAGGATTGGGAGACCAGAGATACTTATGAATTCAGATTTTTCACTTGATTTAAAATACTGGGAGAGGATTGAAACACATGGTGGTAAAAGGATACTTGGGGTTATTTATGATACAAAAAATTATCCAAAAGTACTTGAATTTAAAAGAATTGGTATGGTAAGAGAAAAGGGGAAATTAGGTGTATGCCAATCATTAAACAGGGAGGTGTCTGAGTCTGCATCATTAATTGTGGGAGCAGATGTTAAGATTATCTTTTCATCGTTAGATAGTGATGAAGGGAAAATGTATCCTGTTATGATTGAATTAGAATATGAGGATACGAATGGAAATGTTAATGTGTGGGAACATGGTTTCCTTTATGATGACATTTTTAAGGAAAAGACAATCAACTACAAGAATATAGGTGAAAAAATACCTAAGAATACATGGTATTCCTATTCATCTCCAGATTTGATGAAGGTATTATCTCCTAAACCAAGAGTGCTAACAAGCCTGAAGATATACGGGGCGGGTATGGGATTTAAAGCAAGGGTTGATAATGTCAAATTAGTTGTAAAAGAAGCTCCTACTGTACCACCAGCAGAAATAAAAGTTGAATTACCAAAGGAAGTCCCTCCTATACCAAAAGAAGAGGTTAAACCACCTGTCCCAGAAGAGGTACCACCACCAAAAGAAGAGGTTAAAGTTCCAGTTGAGGTACCACCAGTCGAAGAAGTAATATTACCACTTCCAAAACTGACTAATGTAGATTTTAAAGATGGATTAAAACATTGGCAAAGGTTTGAAATAGGCCCTGGAAAGAAAGAGATAGGTGTTATTAGAGACAGTGCGAAATATCCAAATGTATTAGAATTTAAACGAACTAATGTCAAGAGACAAATGGGTAAATTAGGGGTTAAACAGCTATTAAATATGGATATTTCTGAGTATGTCTATGTGGTCATAAAGGCAGATGTTAAAATAATCCACTCCTCGTTAAGAAACGATGGTAGTGAAGGAGGAGATTACCCAATTACTCTTGAATTAGAATATGAAGATGCACAAGGAAATATAAAATCATTTAAACATGGATTTCTGGATCAAAAACAGATTAATTATCCAAAGATTGGAGAGTGTATATCTAATCGTAGATGGTATTCCTATACATCTCCTAACTTAATAGATATTATCACTCCAAAACCCAGAGTAATCAAAGGAGTAAAAATATATGGCTCTGGGATGGAATTTGAAGGTAGAGTGGCTAATCTTCAGTTAATTTGTAAAGAGACATTACCTCCTCCTGAAATACCTATTGAGATTGCAGTAGCACCAGAAGTTCCAAAAGAAGAATTACTACTACCAGAGGTAAAAGTAACTAAAGAAGTAGTCCCACCTAAAGTACCAGAGAAGGTAATACCTGAAGCTGAAGTCGAAAAACCTCTTCCTCCTACACGCCAATTAACTAATGGTAATTTTACAAGTGGTTTGAGAAACTGGGAAAAGATAGAAGCCGGTAAAGGAATAAATAAAATAAATGTAATGAAGGATAGTGATGAATATCCAAATGTATTAGAATTTACACGAGTAGCGACTGAAGAAGGAAAATTAGGAGTAAGTCAATCAGTATGTATGCCTGTGGCTAATTTTATATCTTTAGTATTAATGGCAGATGTGAAAGTACTTTATTATTCATTCTTTGGCGATAAGTTTGTTGAAGAAGGATATCCTTTAATATTAGAATTAGAATATACGGATATAGAAGGAAATATACAGTTGTGGAGAAAAGGATTTAAGTATCAAGGTGAAATAATTGTCCCAGAGATTGAGGAAATGGTAAAGGAAAAAGCATGGTATTCATTTACATCTAAGAATCTTATAAAGCAACTTTCACCAACACCAAAGATAATTACTAAGGTAAATGTCTATGGTTGTGGATGGGGATTTTGGGCAAGGGTTACTAATATTCAGTTAATTGGTGAATGAAGAAGGTTTTCGGATAAAAAGGTTCAAGGCTCGAGGTTCAAGGATTAAGGTGAATGGAAAAGAGAAAGATAAGGAGTTATGAGGATTTAGAGGTATACCAAAAGTTGTGTGAATTGCATCTGGAGATATGTGAGCTTAGTTATACATTTCCAAAACACGAACTTTACGAGTTAGGATCGCAGATACCTCGCTCATCAAACTCAAGCCCAGCAAACCTTGCTGAAGGATGGAGTAATAAGCATATAAATCTATTTAGAAGGAATAAATCGAGCGTTATCAGAAATACGAGAAACCAAGCATCATCTTTATATAGCTTTTAGGAAGGGATATCTGAATAACCTGTTCCTTGCACCTTGATCCTTGATCCTTGTTCCTTCTGTTTGGAAGGGCTAATAAAATCAACGCTCAATTTTATCCGAGAGCGTTCATGAAGTAAAGAGAGAATAACGCATGGAGTTAGATTTACTTGTTATTATCATCTTTTTAGCTATTGCAATGGTGGGAATACACATAGTTTTTAATCCTATAATTGGTAGAAAAAAGGGAAAAGTGGATGAGTTGCCTAAAATATCGCATAGAAGACCATATGCTACCCGGAGAAAAAGATATAAAAATAAATTTTTTTAATAAGATTGATACCTCTACATATGGCGTGTCAAGTGTTAAGTTAACCCAATATATAGTAAAATTACAGCTTCTTAAATGTTGATTTCTATAAGGGGTTGAAAAAAAAGCACTTGACAAATTTTAGACATTGTGATATAATGCCATCCTGCCCCTTTTTATAAACCTTCAAGCTGCAAATTATCAAAGAAAGGTAAGAAGGGAAAATGTTTATTCTGGAATCAAAAAGTTATAATAGAAAAAAGAGGGGAAAAAGCCATGTGGGAAGGTGGATACTGTGTTTTTTAGCATTATTAGTTACTTTCTCACCTCCACTTCTTAGAACTCAAATAGTAAGTAGTGCACCACAAATTGGAATGGGAAGCGATTTACTACTTACTACATTCATTCCTCAAGTACACCAGCAAATTTGTCAAGTGAGTAGTCATAATGAGATAGGAGTAGGTGGGATTGAAGTTGAGAAACCTTCTTTTGAGATAATGCTTTATACTGTTCAAGAAGGAGATACTCTGGGGGAAATAGCACAAAGACGAGGATTAAATTTAGATACTATTATAAGTGCTAATCAGAGTATTAGAAATATCAGTTCACTCCGTGTTGGCCAAAGATTACGCATTCCTAACCAAAAAGGTGTATTTCACAAGGTTAAAAAAGGCCAAACAATAAGTAACATTTCAAGTGCTTATAAGATAAGTGTAGAAAAGATTCTTGAGGCAAATGATATATCCAAACCTAAAGACCTCCTTGCAGGAAAAGAAATATTCATTCCTGGAGCAAGACTGTTACCATCAGCAAAAGAGTATCTAGTAGGTGGTATAGGGTTCATACGGCCTGTTAGTAATGGTTGGTTTTCGAGTGGATATGGATATAGGAGAGACCCATTTAATGGAAAGATACGATTTCATACGGGTATTGACATCGGTTGTTATCAAGGAACACCAATTAGGGCATCAAAAAGTGGCAAGGTTAGTTTTAGTGGCTGGATATCAGGGTATGGAAATACGGTTATTATTAAACATACAGGTGGATATTCTACAAAATATGCTCATAACATGAGAAATTTGGTTGCTAAAGGAACATATGTTAGACAGGGACAGGTTATTGCATTAGTTGGGAATACAGGTAGAAGTATAGGCTCACATCTGCACTTTGAAATCTGCAAAAATGGCTGTCCAGTTAATCCTGCCTCATTTATTTCCATCCCTTCCCATAGATAAACCTATGGATAAAAAACTAATTCACTATCAAGTTATCTGCGCAATTATACTATTAGGGTTTGTTGCCTTTGGAGCGACATTAAAATCAGGATTTATCTGGGATGACCACCAGATGATTGAGGAAAATCCATATATTACCCAATGGACTATTAAGAATCTTCACCATAATTTCTCTTCAGACCTATTTAATCAAGGTTTGGAGTACTACAGACCTATTGTAACAGTTTTCCACATGTTTGATTTCTCTATTTGGGGTATGAACCCTTTTGGCTACCACCTCACAAATTTACTCCTACATATTGCTAATGCAATCTTGATTTATTTCTTTGTTATTAGACTCTTCTTCAATAAAGAAGTAGCATTTCTTAGTTCTATTTTCTTTGTTGTACATCCAATTATTGTAGAACAACTCCTTATTATTGGTGGCAGGTCAGAATTATTAGTAAATTTTTTTATGCTTATTTCTATCCTTCTTTTTATTCAACAAAGGTTTATTTTTAGACTACTTTCTTTGTTAGCCTTTGTGTTGAGTATGTTGTCAAAAGAAAGTGGTATCATTACACCACTGGTACTTCTTTTAGTCCTGTGGTTTAAAAATAGCAAGCCAAAGGAATTTATGTGGTTAATCCCTTTCGTTATTTTTATCATTCCATTCCTGGTTTTGCGCAGTTGTATTATTGATAATCCATACATGAAGATAGAATTAGTCAAGCTCCCTCAATTTCTATTTCTACAACTTCCAGAGATACTATTTATATATCTCAGACTCCTTCTTTTTCCCTTTGGACTACACTCACATCGACAGCTCCCCACCTATGGTCAAGAAGTCTGGATTTTCAGCATTCTGCTTTTGTTATTAGGGGTTCTTTTGCTAATCAAAAGGTCTAAAACAGGCATTTTTTGTTTTCTATGGTTTATATTTATGATATTGCCCAAAAGCCCTGTTTTGATGAATGGCGGGTTTATGATAGAACATTGGCTCTATTCATCTTCACTGAGTATCTTTTTACCTTTGGCATTTTTATACCAAAGGTGTAGAGAAGTAAACTCCATCTTATATCAAAAAGTTACTCAAATAACATTGCTGGTAATACTAATTACATATATAGCCATTGCTAATTTCAATATTGCTATTAGAGGGAATGATTTTTTGATGTATCAACGGGCAATGAAATATTCTTCTTCTACTCCAGTAATATATAACATGGGTTGGTTTTATTATAATAGCGGTGATTTTGAAAAGGCATTGGAGTATTTCCAAAAAGCACTCATAGTTCATCCAGAAACTCCAGATTATCGAAATGCGGTAGCACTTGCTCTCTGGCGGCATACTAATAATACACTTAAGCCAATTGAAATATTTAAAAGCATAAAAGAAACTCATCCAAACTATATATCAAGTTACTTAAATTTAGGACTGATTTATCTTACAAATGGGCGATACAAGGAGGCTAAAGAAGAAACAGCCTCAGCAATTAGACTTGATCCAAATTCGCAGTCCGCATGGTATCAATTAGCAGAAATATGCCATAAGACAAATGACATGGAGAAGGCAAAAGAATATTATCATCAAACTCTTAATATCAACCCGTATTATCATTTAGCAAGAAACAACTTAGCCGCAATATATGCTGAAAAAGGAGAGTATCAAAAGGCAAAAGAACACTGGGAATTTATTTTACGCTATAGCCCAAATAATGAATTTGCCAAGAAGAATATAGCAAGATTAAATAAACTCTTTAGTAACCGTTCACTGTAGAGATACAAAGACGCAGAGAAAAACATACCCCTAACCCCTCTCAAGAGGTATTACAAATACTTTAAGGAGGCTATTGTTTATATGAAGACAAAAGAGGTATTTCATTGTGGATATGTGGCGATAGTTGGTAAACCTAATGTAGGTAAATCAACTTTGATTAATCTACTTTTAGGAGAAAAGTTATCTGCGATAACCCCAAAACCTCAGACTACCAGACATAGAATATTAGGCATTCTTGATGATAAAAACTATCAGATTATCTTTATGGATACCCCTGGTTTAATATCAGAACCCAAGTATAAACTTCAAGAATTAATGAATAAAACCCTTCATTCAGCTCTGCAAGATGCTGATTTGGTGGTACTTATGATAGAACCAGAAACTGAGTTTCAGCAGGAGCGTGAATTACTTAGCCTTAAAAAAGACACTATTCTGGTCATTAATAAAATTGATTTAATTCAGAAGGACTTACTTCTTCCGCTTATCGATTCAGTTCAAAAGGTTTATAATTTTAAAGAAATAATTCCTATCTCAGCCATGAATGCAGATGGCACAGATAAACTACTTGATTGTATAATAAAATATCTACCTACAAACCCACCTTATTTCCCTAAAGACACATTCACCGATAAGCCTGAAAGATTCTTTGTAGCTGAAATAGTTCGTGAGAAGATATTTGAGGAATATGGTCAAGAAGTCCCATATTCTACTACTGTAATAATAGATGAGTTTAAAGAAAGAGAAGGGAGAAAAGATTACATTAGAGCTGTAATTTATGTGGAAAAGGAATCACAAAAGGTAATATTGATAGGCAAAAAAGGTGCTAAGTTAAAAAAGATAGGTAAATGTGCAAGACAAGAAATAGAGGCGTTTCTTGGACGAGAGGTATTTTTGGAACTATGGGTAAAGACAAAGAAGAAATGGAAAGATAACATACAGATGTTAAAAGAACTTGGCTATTGAAGATAACTGTTGTTCGTAAAGGGAAACTATAAAATTGGAGTAGAGATTTTAATCTCTTTTTTAGAGGATAAATTTTGCTTACGCAACATACTTTGTACTCTCTACTCTATTAAAGTTATCGAGCTTTAGCGAGATTTCTTCTTGACATTTTCTTCTATAATGTGATATATTTAAAAATTGGAGGTGGAAAAAAGGATGATATTAAAACTTGGTTTGCCAAAAGGTAGTTTGCAAGAGGCTACAATTGAATTGTTTCAAAAGGCAGGATATATGATTTCTGTTGGTAAACGGTCATATTTCCCTACAATTGATGATGAAGATATAGAGATAATGTTAGTGAGGGCACAGGAAATGTCACGGTATGTTGAAGAAGGGGTATTTGATGTAGGCCTGACAGGGTTTGATTGGATTAAGGAAAACAACTCTGATGTGATTGATGTAGCAGAGTTGAGATATGCCAAGCAAGGGTTTAACCCGGTAAGATGGGTTTTAGCTGTCCCAAATGATTCACATATCAAAAGTATACAGGATTTACAAGGTAAACATATTGCTACTGAATTGGTAAATGTTACAAAGGCGTATTTTGACGAAAAGGGAGTATCTGTCAGCATTGAATTTTCATGGGGAGCAACTGAGGTAAAAGCACCAAAACTTGTAGATGCAATTGTGGAGTTGACCGAGACAGGATCTTCTCTACAGGCAAATAATCTGCGGATTGTAGAAACTATCCTTGAGTCAACTACAAAATTAATTGCTAATAAAAATGCATGGAATGAGCCACAAAAGCGTAAAAAGATAGAAAATATTGCCTTATTACTTCAGGGAGCTATTAATGCAGCACAAAAGGTAGGTTTAAAAATGAATGTTTTTAAGGGGAATCTACAGCAGGTACTTGCAGTATTACCTGCTTTGAAAAAACCTACTATTTCTAAATTAAGTGATGAAGATTGGGTTGATGTGGATACGATTCTCGATGAAAAGGTCGCCCGCAAGATAATACCAGAACTTAAAAGGGCAGGTGCTGAAGGAATTGTCGAGTATCCATTGAATAAAGTGATCTACTAAAGTGGTAATTGTGGTCAAACTTTGACAGGCTGAAAGCGGATTGTCAATAGACTACTTTTATGTGGCAGGAATTGTGGTTGGGAGACTTATACTCAACACCGTTACAAATTGCGATTTTAGAGACGGTTCACTTTAGCGTGAAAGCTTGCGGTTAAAAAATGGATATGAAATTAGAAATTGTGGAAAGAAGTGAAGACCTAATTTCTAATTTCCAAAAGAAATCACAGGAAAAACGATGAAAATAAACCGTCCCTAAATAGCTCAGTTAATGGCAGTGTCCAGTATAATATAATTATTTTATTGTATGTTTTTAGAAGTTGAGCATTGAACACTTACGAGAATTTTGTTACAGAGGTGGGGTATGGATACTAAAATTGGGAGGAATGATCCTTGTTTTTGCGGTAGTGGCAAAAAGTACAAAAAATGCTGTTTGCAGAAAGAGAGTGAAGAATCTCTCCGTGTTTCCAAACATAGAGAAGTACTTTCTATGCTCATTTCCAAGCTAATTAAATTCTCTTCCATCTCACGGTTTAGGGATGAATTTGAACAGGCAATGATGATTTACTATGACATGGAGAGTTTTAAGGATTTTTCACCACTTGAGTCCGATATCACAAACTTCATGAATTGGTTCATATTCGATTATAAGCTTTCGGATGGTGATACAATAATCTCCCATTTCATTAAAGAGGGACTTGATAACCTCAGCCCATTAGAAAAAGAATTGGTATATCTTTTAAAGGATTCATATGTTTCAATCTTTGAGGTGCAGGACATAAAGCCTGGCACTGGCTTAATCTTGGTAGATCTATTTACTAATCAAGAGTTTTTCGTTAATGAACGAATTGGAAGTGAACAAACCCAGAGATGGACCATCTTGGCTACCAGGGTTATATCTATAAACGGTCTAAATCTAATACCAGGGGGTGGATTAATGATTCCACCTCATCTTAAGGAAATTTTTTTAGACTACATGTGGACAAACTATGAATTAGAGACAAAGAGAAGTATCCCATTAGCTCAATTTTTAAAAGGGAATGCCGAACTGATTAATTGGTTTGTGATGGATATAAGAGAGGAAGCAGAGAAAATACCCTTCCCAGAGTTTGTTACAGCAGATGGAGATAAGTTTGTCTTTGCCAAATCCATCTTTAAGGTACAAGACTTTGAAAAGGCGAAAGAGAGAATTAAAAGGATAGATGGATTTGACATTTCCGGAGAAGATAGTAGCAAGGAACTTACAATTGACTGGCATAGGTACAATAAAAGATTTCTTGGAGAGGTTATTTATGGACACATAGAGTTAACAAAGAATACACTCACTCTGGAGTGCAAATCCAGGGAAAGGTTGGAGCTTGGGAAAGAGATTCTTCTAAATAATTTAGGTAATTCGATTGCCCATAAACTTGATACATTCGACGATGTAGAGAGTGTATTAAAAGATTATAGAAAAAGACCAGATTCTAAGAAGATAAAAGAAGAGATTCCACAATGGATGCAAGATAAAATCCTTCAAGAGCACCTTGAGGACTACTATGATCGCTGGATTGATATGGAGATTCCAGCACTAGATAACAAAACACCAAGAGAATCGGCTAAGGACCCAAATCTAAAGGGTAGACTCATTCAACTTCTCAAGGAGATGGAATTTGTAGAATGGGCAAGTAAGAGGAATGGTAGGTATGGATATGACTTTGACAAATTAAGGAAAAAGCTGGAATTATTATAAGTTAGCTAATGAGTGTAGAGTAGTCGCTAAGGATGGTGGAGTTTTCTCAAGAAAGGAATTTGAAGATATTTGGGACGGTTCTCTTTAGCGTGAAAGCTTGCGGTTAAAAAATGGATATGAAATTAGAAATTGTGGAAAGAAGTGAAGACCTAATTTCTAATTTCCAAAAGAAATCACAGGGAAAACGATGAAAATAAACCGTCCCTAAATAGCTCAGTTAATGGCAGTCTCCAGTATAACCACTTGTGTTTTCAATGGATTTTAAAGTTTTAAAAATCACGAAACTTTATGGAATATTACCAAAATAATTCCCATAAGTAACAAGAATAAATAATCTTTTATCGTCATCCTTAGCTTTTTAGTTCTGGTTTTGTTTAAGTGGTAGCCTCTGGATTCTAAAGCGAGTGCTAATTCATCTGCTCTACGAAAGGAATTTTTGAATAATAGCACCATAACAGGAATTAGGCGTTTTAGTCGCGTTAGAATATTACCTTTTTTAAAATCTACTCCCCGTGCGGACTGTGCCCTAATTGTTCTCTCCAATTCTTGAAACAAAGTAGGAATAAATCTTAGACTTAGATGAATAATTAAGATTATGTCCTGTATTGGTATCCTGATTTTCTTTAGTGGACTTAAGAAGTACTCTAATCCATCAGATAAATCCAATGGAGAAGTCGTCAGGCTTAAAACTGAAACAAATAAAACCAAAACTATCAATTTTGAGGTAAATAATGTCCATAAATATAATAGTTGATTTAAAGAATATTCTTGAGTAGGTACAAGGTAGATTAAAAATGTAAATATCAAAAGCCAAATCAAAGATAGTAATTGAGCAAAAATATAACTAAACCGTATTTGTGTTAAGATAATCATTAAGACCAAAATGGAAACTATTAGGTATAATGTGGTAAAATTATCTGATAATAAGGTAAGTGAAATTAGAAATACTGTGATTATCAGTTTTGTCCTCGGGTCTAAAGAGTGAATAAGAGAGTTGATTGGGATATATTGTTCTACTTTCATCTTGAAAATCCTTAATTAAACCTTTCAATGATACTTTCAACTGGAAGTTGCAATCCTATTTCTTTGAAAAGAGTAGTTACTTTAGCTATAACAGGGATTTCAAGATTTAATTCCTGTAATAGATGAGGTTGATTAATTATTTGAGTTGGGGTGGTATCTAAGACTATTTTCCCCTGTTTTAAGAATATTATTCGATTGAACTTCATTGCATCTTCTATAGAGTGAGTGATAAAGACTACTGTTATACCAAGTGTTCTATTTAACTCCAATACATATTCTATTATCTTCCTTCGATTAACAGAATCTAATAGAGAGGTAACATCATCTAATATTAAATACTTAGGTTCAAGCACAACCACTCCTGCAATTGCAACTAATTGTTTTTGTCCAGCTGATAAGAGATGAGGAGAAGATTTTTTGTAGTCTTCCATATTAATAAATTTTAATATTTTATCTACTTTAGTCTGAATGTCGGATGATTTGATCTTTAAGTTTTCTAGTCCAAATGCAATGTCTTCTTCTACAGTTGTACCTATTAATTGATTTTCAGGATTAGTAAAGACCAGGCCTACTTTTTGTCTAATTGAGTAAATTTTTGATTTATCCTTAGTATTTAATTTGTCAATCCAGACATCGCCAGAATTGGGTATTAACAAGCCATTCAAATGATAAGCTAATGTAGTTTTACCCGCAGATTGATGACCACTAATAGCTATCAAATCCCCTTCTTTAATTTCTAATGTTACATTCTCCAGAGCCTTTATTTTAGATTCATATTTATATGAAATATTTTCAATTTTTATCATTTTAACTTAACTTTTGCGTTTTTCGCTAACACTTTGTATTTCAATCTCTTGTGTAAATAAGGGAAAATGGGAAAGAGTGGAAAAAGGAAAAAGAAGTATTTTTCTCTAATTATAAGAAATATAGTTAGTTATACATGAAATTCTTTTTCCCCTTTTTCCAGATTTTTCCATTTTCCCTTTCTTACACCTAATAAAACACAAAAGTTCATTTATGTATGTTCAATTACTATATTTGCTTTCAACCTAACTTTCTCAAAAAATCTTTTATACTTATAATTTGAATGCCATGATAATACTTAATTTTCTTCAAATGTGGAGCTCCTGAAACCAGATAGTCTACCTTTCCTTCCAAAGCACATGCTATAAACTTATCATCTGCAGAATCTTCCTCTACTTTCTTTACCTGATAAGTACCTTGGATAAACTCTCCTCTTTCATAAATTTCCTTAACCAACGCCAGTCTTTCTTCTAATGGAATTTTAAGGTAGGGTCGAGACAAAACATCTACTATCTCTTAAATGATTTCATCAGAAATTACTAAATCAAGCTTCCCATCTAACCATGCAATTATACTCCAGTGGGGTATAAATGTGATTATTTAAAGTAATCGGTAATCAGGTAATCAGTAATCGGTAATTTGAGATAGCAGGCTACTGCTTGCTCTTTACCGATAACCTGATAACAGATAACCTGAGTTGATAGTAACAGGAAATCACAAAATATGCCTCTCTAAAGTATATATCTTATGCAATTCCCCCAAAATTTAGATTAGCATAAATCATTTCATTTGTCAACAAACTTTTGCACGAAACCAGTTCTGAAGAGTAAATTTTGAGGATTTTTATTTTTAAGATACAATTCGTGGATAAGATGGGAGGGGACATTAAAGAAAAACTGAAACTTACCAACATCTTTGTACTTATACGCAATAATAGGGAATTTGGGGTAATTTGAACTCAGATTTTGAGAAAAGACATCTCTTTTGAACCTAACTATAACCCAAGTGAAATAGAGATTTCCTACTTATTTTAGTGTATAAAGGGTGCGTAGGAATAAGATAGCTAAAAGTTTTCCCCAAAACTGTTCAAAATAGTGTTCTCCAATCCCGCATTATTCCTTAGGGTTATAAAGATATGGGTAAGTTTCAGAAAAAAACTCTTGACTTGAGACAAAGACTTTAGTATAATTTCACCATCACATTATTTCGACCTGTACGGTTAAGTTCGCTAATGAAAATGAAGCTTTCATCTCACACTACAAGAAAGATAGAAACTGATAGAAATATAATGGAAATTTATAGAAATTGATTGAAATTGGTAGTAAAAAACAA
>JBFMDD010000207.1:0-4552 GCA_040754115.1 bacterium | reverse complement strand
GTTAAAGGTATAGAGAAAAGGTCACTTGCCGATTTAAGGTTCAACTCCCTTTTCTAACCGCAAGCTTTCAAACAAAAGTGAACCATCCCAAAATTTCCATCTGTGTAGTTAGGTTTAAGATTATTATTCTTTAAAAATGTAAGAAGGGGATAAGCAGATAAGGAAGATATGGAGATTATAAATTCCATAGATAATTGGGCAAAAGGTTATGGTTATGAAGTGGGATGGAAGTTAGGTTAGGATAGTTGTGCAAAAAGACTCTCTTCTTTACCCCTAAACCAAACCAGCCTCCTAACCCTAACCCTTTCACCAAAAACTCCTAAATATATCTCCTTTATCTCCATATATCATTTTTTTACACAGGTCTAAAGTTAACTGCACAGGTGGAAAAATTTTAAAACTTTAATGTAGCAGAGATGCGGTGGGAATAATCTAAATCGTATTCTTTGATACGATAAAAGGCATAATCTAACTCCCAGTTATAAAGTAGGAATCCTACTCCATAAGTCCAATCTCCATCATCATTCCCTACACGAAATAAAACATTTCGTGTTATTGCTCCTTCACCACCAAAATGGAATTGATATGAATTTTTCTCTTCGTTGACTTCTTTTTTCTTTTCCATATCCAATGCCAATCCCACTCGACTCTGATATATCTTTGCAGCTATACCCATCCTTAAAGTAGTAGGAACAGATTCATCTTTCATGTCAGTAAATGTATTACGAAGCATTACTCCCAAAGAAAAGGTATTAAGAGGAAGTACATCAAACATAAAATACTGTGTAGTATAGAGCACGCCTAAATCATATCCAAAACCACCTCCTCCACCTATTTCTGAATCTATCTTTAATCGCTTAATGTTCACTCCTAATGACAGGTTTGGAGTAAATTCACGAGCAAGAGATAATACAAATGTATTTTCACTCATATCAGATTTTTTGTGTGTTTGTCCCCTACCCTCCTCTAATTCTGCCCCTTGATGAATCCAACTAATACCAAAAGCCGTATTTTGATTCATTGGCAAGGCTAAAGATGAAAAATCAATACTTACCTCACCAATATTAAATGGAGTAACATGCATAAATGCAGCCTCAACAGTCCTAATCTGAGTTAATCCTGCAGGATTCCAATATACCGCATTTACATCATCTACCATAGCTACAAATGCCCCACCCATACCCTGCGGTCTGGCACCAAGCTGTAAGTCTATTGGCAGACTAAAACCTTTTGCAACAGGATATAATAGAATAACCAAAACAATTAACCATTTCATTAAATTACCCATTGGAATCACCTCCAAATTAAACTATTGTAAGTATTTATGTGTCAGTCGTCAGATTCAGCTTTTAAGAAAGTTAAACCATCCAATGTAAAAAGAGAAATTAGTAGAAATTCATTGAAATTTGTTGTTTTTTGCTATCAATCTCCATCAATTTCTACCTATTTCTATAAATTTCTACTATATTTCCCTCAACCTTGATTCTCCTGAAACAAACCTTCCTGTAAATATCTAATGGTTGAACTCTTACAAACTATTTTATCACTCCAATTGGTTTAGTTTTCACATAAGTGCTGCCATCTGTGAAAGTTATAATTACCTGATAGACATAAATCCCACTACCAACATAATTCCCAAAATCATTCATCCCATCCCAACTACCCAGATTAACATTTGCCTGCCCTTTCTTATCACTTAAAGACTGGTCTTCTGTTATTACCCGCACTAAATCTCCTGACAGGTCAAATATGCGGACAGTAACTTTGCTAACATTGTCAGGTAAATCAGCCATAAATTCTGTTACCTCACCAAACTTAAATGGATTTCTATTGATATAAACTGCTGGTTGTGTAGGTGGCGGAGCAGTATCTATTCCAAGGTCATAAATCGTGAAGTGGTTAACATAAACCCAAATTGTATTATTATTGGCATCTACAACACCACCTACTTTAATCCAATCATGCCTTTCTTCATCCCAGAAAAATATCTTTAATTCACTCTCATCAATCGGTCTTCCTACTTTGGCGGCAAATCGCTCAAGGTCAACATCAGTATAAACAAAAACCATCTTAACTGGTTGATAAAATACTATCCCTGAAGGACCAAATTCATGCGGAATACCTAATAATTGGATATTATCGTTCACTGGTTTCTTTTCTGCTTCTATCTCTGCTGGTAAGGTATTAATAGTAATATTTACAACAACCAGTAATGCATTAGATGGAATTTCTACCTTAGTGCCATCAGGATTTTCGACGACACCACCTGCCGCACCAACTGATTCAGATACCTTACCTTCTATCCGATAAAGTATAACTGTCTGACTACCGACATTGCCAATTTCATCCTCAACAAAAATAGTTACAGGATTTGTTCCAATTTCTACCGGAATATGATTAAAGTAAAACCCTCTATCTACCATAATAACTTTATTGCTTATTATATTCCCACTCTTCCACCAGACTAATCTTGCCTCCCCTGTAATAGACCCAAATATCTCTATCTCTGCCACATAAATCTCTAATCTACCATTCTTTTCTACTGGTTTTGGTCGGATATTTTGTGAAATTGTGCCTAAAACTTCCGGCGGTTGATTATCTAAAACAACCGCTACTGTATCTGAACCAAATAGATTACCTTTAGTATCATAAATATTTGCGTGGATTATCTTAGTCCCACTGGTACAGGTATTGGCTAAACTTATTAGGTGTATAAGCTTATAAATTCCATTACCCATATCACTCATCGTTACCGTCCCAGAAACTGTGCTATCAAGGTTGAATAGATTAATTATACAGGCAGTAAAACTACCATTTTGTGGAAGAGTATAGATAAATATTATTGTATCCCCATTCTTTACTTCATCTGGTTGAGCAGTAAATACACCCGTAGCAAGATTGTTGAGGTCAATACTGATATGTCTTTCTGTTATATTATTCGCCTGGTCTGTGGCAAAGATTGGAATGGAATATTTACCATCACGAATGGTATTTTGCAGACTAATTGTATAAGTGATGGTATAAGTTCCATCCTTATATTCCCCTGTTTCAGAGCCAACCTGATAGGTACTATCTATATCTGAAAAATCTGCTCGTAAGGTATAAGAGCCAGAATCTAATTTAATCGTTAGAATGATAGTCTCTCCATCCTTATAAATATCTTTGTTACTATCAAGAGAATAGAATACAGGTGCTTTATTATCTATAAATACAGTTTGAGTGTCTTCATTATAATTATTAGCCCGGTCTGTAGCCTTTATTGTAATCAACCTTTCTATTTCTATATTTGGGGAGGTATCAGATAGGGTTACTTGTGCGGTATAAATATCGCCATTATGACTCATTACCTGATTAGCCTCTCCTCCTATATTGCTTGCATCTAATAGCACCTGAGAAATACCTGACGCTGTCCCTGTCTCAGTAACTTCTACTTTGATGGTCACAACATCTCCTTCTTTAACCCGTGTTTGGCCGGTTGGATAGATAACATTAATCGTGCCAATAGTTGGTTTTGTGCGGTCAACAAAGAATTTTGTAGTGACAGTTGCCCGATTTAGAGCCGCATCTTTAGCAATAATAGATATGGTATGTGTGCCGTCAACAAAGCCAGTAACTGTCCCAAAAACATATTTGGCAACAATAGTATCATAGGTATAAGTGCCTATATTCTTATCATCTAACATACACCTAATTTCTATAATCTTAACCCCTGTAATATTATATGCAAGTCCACTAATACTAACAGTACTTTGGTTAGTAAATTCAGATGGTGCCTGCGTAATCTCAACAATCAACCCTGTCTGAGAATAGATAAATTTGGATATTGCTACATCTCCCCAGTTACCAACCAAATCCATAGATTGAATATAAACTGTATGCTCTCCTTCTTCCAATCCAGAGAGATTAATCGTCCCTGTAATATCTGACTGTAATCGTTCTGGTGATAGAATTGTCATAGTCCCCCAAACAGGCGTATTCGTCCCATAATATGTATCAAGATAGAAATTAACTAATACTGGTGCATTATACAAGTCGGTTACTGTCCCTGTAATTACTGGTGATTTATTGGTTATCTGAGGTGTAATTTGAATATTAGAAAGCATAGGTCCTTGTGTATCAACTAAAAATGTAGTGGAAGTCGATGGACCAATATTGCCAGCGGCATCTATTGCGCAGGCGGTAATGGTATGTGTGCCTTCAGCTAAATCTACTAATATGATACTAAATGCCTCTGTCCCAGAATCAAATTTGCCGTCGTTAGGTTCTGCCTGAATCCAACTGCCAGAATCTATATAATACTCTACTCTAACTATTTGAATTGGAATATCTGTTGCTGTCCCAATAATGATTATATCATTCTTTACCTGAACACTGGTTATCTGTTTGAGAATAGTAACAGGTAAAGTTGTATCTAAGATGATGCTATCTGTTATCGTCCCTGAATTCCATCTGACAACATCTACTACCTGGTAATAAACTGTCCGTATCCCATCTCCACCGGTCAATGTAACTGTGGTAGTGGTCGCTCCACTGGTCAATGTGCCTATACCTA
>JBFMDD010000206.1:0-12611 GCA_040754115.1 bacterium | reverse complement strand
TATATTAATAGTATACACACTTTCAATATTTTGTCAAGAAAAAAATGCTTGCGAAGAAAAAAATTTTTTATAGATAAAAGGTGATGGGTTATATGCTGAATTAGATGAGGAAAATCAATGAGTTAGAGGTGTGAATCTATGTGCGAAGAATTTTCATTCTTCAGACCTGATATCTTTTTTATCTTTTTTTATTTTTAGAGTATATTTTAAATGTAATTTCTTGCTTAACTATTTGTAAAATAGAGTCTTTTTAATGTAAAAAATTTCGACCTGTGCGGTTAACTTTAGACCTCTGTGTAAAAAAAGAAGATATGGAGATAAAGATAAGGGGATATATTTAGGAGTTTTTGGTGAAAGGGTTATGGTTAGGAGGCTAGTTTGGTTTAGGGGTAAAGAAGAAAGTCTTTTTGCACAACCATCCTCACCTAACTCCTGAGCCTGTCAGGAGCAGGCTTCCATACTGGCTTCCTCACCTTAACCATTTATCCGAAAACCTTCACTAAATCTAATTTCAGGGCTAACTCTCAATTATCTCCCAAACATTATTTTGCAGAACTCTGCTAAAGCTATATAATTAACATTGCATCTCCATAGCTATAAAATCTATATCCTTTATTGATTGCATGTTTATAGGCAGATAAAATATTTTCCCTTCCTGCAAAGGCACTGACTAAGATTAAAAGTGTAGTCTTTGGCAAATGAAAATTAGTAATCAACATATCTGTTACCTTAAAATCAAATCCAGGATAAATAAACAAGTCTGTAAAGCCAGAGGAAAGGATTATTTTGGATTTTGGATTTTGGATTTTGGATTTTGGATTTCTACTTGCTGTCTCTAATGCCCGTACAGTAGTTGTCCCTACTACTACTATCTTACCTGTAGTCTGATTGATAATTTCAGCCGTATCACTGCTAATCTCATAATATTCTTCTTCCATGTGATGTTCGATGATATGTTCTTTTCTAATTGGACTAAAAGTACCTATCCCCACATGGAGGGTAATAAATGCTAAATTAACCCCTTTATCAGATATTTTTTTAAGTAACTGATGAGTAAAATGGAATCCTGCAGTAGGTGCGGCAACTGCACCCAAATGTCTTGCATAGATAGTTTGATACTGTTCAATATCAGATTCAACTGCCTCTCTTTTAATATAAGGAGGTAATGGAGTTTTACCTACCTTATCTAATGTTTTAAAAAAATCTCCTTCGTATTCAAATTTAATATATCCTCTACTGCCTTTTTTTTCAATTACCTCACCTTTTAGCTCATCTCCAAACTGTAATTTTGTTCCTACCTTTACCTTTTTTGCAGGTTTAATGAGCACCTCCCACAGTTGTTCCTGATAATTTTTATGAAGGAGTATTTCCACTTGTTTATTCTTTACTCCATCTACTCCAAATAGTCTTGCAGGAAAAACCTTTGTGTCATTTAGTACTAAAGTATCGCCAGGAACTAAATACTCAATTATATCCCTGAAAGTTCTATCTTCAATCTTGCTACTTTTACGATGTAAGACCAAAAGTCTTGATTCATCCCGTTTAGACAAAGGCTGTTGAGCAATTAAATCTTTAGGTAAGTAATAATCAAAATCTGTTAGTTTCATTTTTATAACTTCATTTATATGTAAGCGTTCAGCTATCAGGTATCAGCAATCAGTTAACAGCCGGGAAATGAGGAGTGACACCACTTGTGGTGTCATTGTCATTGACAGCACAAGTGCTGTCACTCCAATATCAATTTTGCGGAAAGGGTGTCTATGTGTCTGGTAATCTATGTACCCCAGACACTTAGATACCCAGACACCAGACTACCTCAACGGTTACCTTTTCTGTTATCTGATTTATTGGGATGGTTCATTTTCGGGCAATTCCCTATGAGTTCTTTCGGATATCTATTTGTAAGTGTTCACAGAAAATTGAAATTGGAAATTAGAAATTGGGATTTTCCTTCTCTCCCTAATTTCGAATTTCCAATTCCCACTCCATTTTCTAACCGCAAACTTTCAAACAATAGTGAACCATCCCGATTTATTTCCATGTCTTCTCTGTAAACTCTTGCGCTCTGCGGTGAATTACTTTCTGAACAGTTACAAACTCTCTCACCTCACTACGCCTATCTTACCTACCTTCTTATCTCCATCAGGAGTGCTAATCACATAAATATAAATCCCACTGGCTACCTTATCATTCTCTTTATTCCTTAGATACCATGTCCATTTACCACCACTTGCCCCTTCATATTCGTATACCTCTTCACCTGCTACATTAAATATCCGCACCCTTATTTGACCCGGTAGATTATCACCAAAAGTTACTTGCTCTCTTGCAGGATTGGGATATACTATTAATTTATCTAAAGGCTTAACTACCTCTGCTCCTATCCCTACCAATGATAAATGTCGTAGGTAAAATACTAACTTCTTATTTACTCTATCCAATTCCTGACTACTGACTACTTCCCACTTACCATCACTTATATAATATGCCTTTAAACTGTCTTCTATTATATCATCTCCTAATCCATCTTGTCCATAAAAATATATTACCGTTATCTCTTTTTTTATCTCTACATCCTTATCATAAATAATAAACTCATAACACCCTATTGGCTGTATCCCTGCTGGTGGTGATGGATATTGCGTTACCTTGTAAAAATCAAAGTAGGCATTTCTACTTAGTGCCTCTGGTAAAATCTCTGCCCTTAATCCTTCCTTTTCTATTACTTTACCTTCTGTTTTAGGAATATTGTATATACTTATTCCCTTCCTGCCTGATGTAACTAATGTATGCGTTCCTAAGTAGAGACCATAGATTAAAGTTTGCCTCTTGGATGTAGTTGTAGTGCTTACTATCTCATAGACCTGCCTTCCACTTTCAAATATCTCATCTTTCTCATATACCTTAATCCAATTATCTCCTTCATCTATCCATGCCTTTATCATCCATTTAAATCCTTCACTAACATCTACACTTATCTTAGCTTTAAATCCCTCATTAAACGAATACCCTGCTTTATCAAAACTTGCCTCTTTTATCACTGCCTCTATCCCTCGAACATCAATTGGAAGTGAGAAGGGGGAAGTAGAAACCAAGGAGTAATATAAGTAATATGTTCCACTTAGCATTTGTGCAGGTAGCTTGAATGTAAATGTCTTACTCCCTGCTTCACTAAATACAATTGTACAACTTGCAGGCTCTCCTGGGGTAATCAAACTCACAGTTCCTGCCTCAAGTGAGATAATTGTTAAGGTTACAGTTTCCCCTTGATTGTAGATTTGCTTATCTGAAATTATTGTAATTGTCCCTTTTGGTCGAACATAAATGGTATCAAGCCAGATACCCCTATCATCCAAAGAATATATTCCAAAGGTAAGTTTTTGACCTGTATGATGAATGGGTAAGTTAAAAGTAAGAAGTGAGAAATTAGAAGTAGGTAAGGTGAATGTTTGGGTTGCTGTATAATCATTGAATTTTACCTTTGCCAATAGGTTTAATGTGCCTAAACAAGCATCACTTAGATTTGTTACCTTTAATGTAAAAGTAGCCAACTCTCCTTCCTCATAATATTCCTTATCCAAACTTGCCTCTACATCAATCCTTATCCCTACTATCCTTACTGAAAACTCTTTACTGCTCACTGACCACTGTTCACTGACCACTGTTCACTGACCACTCCTGTATAACTGCCATCCTCAAAATCTGATGGTACTTGCAATCTAAAATTTAAAGTCCCTATTTCCTCTGGCTCTAACCAAATTACCTTTTCCTCATCCAGCAAATCTAACAATTTCACTGTTACCTTTGCCTCACCACTGGCATTGCCTGTATTTTTTACTTCCACCGTAATCGTCCCTTCCTTGCCAATTTCTAATTTCGAATATCTAATTTCTAATATCTCAAACCTCGGCTCTAAACTAAAAACAATCTCCTTCTTATCTACTTCATTCCCATCGTACAAAATTACCACTTTAGCAGTATAAGTTCCTCCAATCAGCGTAGGTTGTGTTCCCTGACCTAAAGTAAATGTATGTGTGGCACTTTTACCTGCATCTATATTTACAGTAGTCTGTGTCTGATAAAACAATGTCTCAAAATTTAGCTTGCCATTAAACTCATTTGAGCCAAAATTTATTACCTTTACTGTAAACTGTTTACTGTTTACTGTTTACTGTCTACTGTCTACTGTCTACTGTCTACTGTCTACTGTCTACTGTCAACTCCTCAATCTTGGCTATGTTTTCCTTTGCTACCTTAAATCTAACCGTTTCACTACCAACATACTCTCCCGTGGTAAAATATGTTGGTGGAAACCATTCATATTTTAACTCGTATTCACCTTTACTGAGTTTATAAATAAGTAGTCCGTTAATATTAGAATATTCAGGTACATAAAGATTTATTATTATTGAATTCTCTGTAAAAGTAGTAGTTTGGATGGATTGAGTTGGAGCATTTAGTCTCTTTAAATTACTATTTTTAGAAATAACTTGCTCCTTTATCTTTATCAATGGCATATCTAAACACCAGCCCGGTAATTGTGTAACTGAGTAATCTTTGGAGTGCGAAAGCTTGCTTTCGCTTTGTCTTCTGCCTACTGTCTTCTGATTACTGACTATTCCTAAAGTAAAAGTCGCTATTACATCTATATCACTTCCATATATTGAAAATGGTATTTCAATATAACCTTCAGGATAGACATCTCTTACATTTACATAGAAACTTACTACAGATTCCGCAGGAATTATCCTCTTTGAGTATGTTTCATTAATATCTCCAGAGATGTTAACAGTTACAGTACCTCTGTGAAAGAAATAAAACTCCTCCTGGATAATCTTTATACTACCTGCTGGAATATAAATATTATTATATTTTGAAGATAACCCTAATCCATCACTATCAATATCTACTCCTATGTTTATATCACATCTACTTGTATTTTTAAATGATACTGTGAGTGTATTTGTTCCATACTTAGCTGTTATATCCCACCACCAGAGAGTATAATATACTTTTGAATAGGCAGCTATTTCAACCTGAATCTCGGGCTCTATTATCTGAACATATTCACTAACCTTCTCTTCTCCAATACACGCTTCTAACATAAATGACCTATCTGAAGTGGTAGTGGTAGTAAATTCATAGGTAGAATTAGCAGGGATATTTATAATCTCTTCATATATTACTTTTTCTCCTTCCTTACCATGAGGGTTTACATTCTTTATTATAAGATTTAAATTATCTCTTGAGGTATCAGAGTTATTTATTACCCTACAGGTTATACTTATTCCCTCGTAAGGTTTATACCACTTTTTATCAACATCTATCTGCAAATACAGATTATTATCCGAGATATAAAATGATGTAGCATCTTCTGCTAACACCTGCTCATTTTTAGATATAAGTGTTCCTTGTAGATATAGCTTCCCAACAGTAGTTATAGTACCTAAATCTATCGGTTGGTTATTCCATGTATTTAATGTAATAACCTTTTCTTTAAACACCTCATCATATCTCTTATGTCTACTCAATCCTGCTCCAGTAGTAAACCAGACATATTCATTATCTACTATTATTTCCCCTGCTGATCCATTCATCAATCCACCGCAAGTGTTAAGCTCTGTGAATTTTTCCCATCTGTTGGTAAGCTTATTATACCTTACTACCCTTGATGCGTCTATCCATAGATAATCTCCATCCACTGCTATATCCTCCACCAAACCATCTATTAATCCACTATTAATAGGATTAAATATTTTACATTCACCAGTATTCTTATCGTATCGTACTAAACCGTTATCATCTGTTCCAAGCCATAGATAATCTCCATCATTAGCTATACTATAAACACAATCATCTGGTAGTTGACTATTTTCTGGTGTAAATACTGTCCATGTACCTAAGTTCTTATCATATCTTGCTAAGCCTCCTTTAGATGGACTTGCCCAAAATGTGCCTATCCCCACCCAAACATAATTTTCATCAGATGCTATTGCGTTAATATCATTATTTAATAATGTAGTAAAAGTAGCCCAAGAGTCATTTACCTTATCATATCTTGCTATCCCATGCTTTGTACCAACCCAAACATAATTCCCATCTGACAATATAGATGAAACCCAACTATTTTCTAATCCCAGCTCTTTAATTGTAATTGTAGTCAATGATCCTGTAACTTTATTATATCGTCCTATACTAAAAGTGCCATTTTCCTCTATTCCAAACCAAAGATAATCATTATCTACATTAATCTCATAAGTAACATTTAAGTCTAATAATTTAGCTTCCTTAATAAATGTATCGTTTTTCTTATCATATTTATTAATTCCTTTATCCGTACCAATCCATATAAACTCTTCATCATTAGCAATTGAATAAATTTTATTACTTAAAAGCCCATTTCCCATGGTGAAGTTTTCCCATAGAGATGATTTATCGTATCTAATCGGACCCGTTGGAGTAGCTAACCATAAATAATTCCCATCAACACCAATATAACTAACTGCAATATACTGGGAAGCTGGCTTTAGATTTTCAGGGATAGTAATTCTTTCCCAATTACCAGTCTTTTTATCATACCGTTGAATGTCATAGTATGTTCCTACCCAAACATAATTTTCACTCACTGCTATACAATAAATATCTTTTACATACCCTGGAGGTTCAAATGAATATTCCTGCCAATCATTAGTTTTTGTATTATATCGCAGTACCTTATCATTAATTGTATCCAGAATCCAGATATAATCTCCATCTACTGCCAACTTACCAGTAACGGATATAGTTTTAGTGCCCAGTGTCTCAGTTTCTGCATCATACTTACAGATAGGCATTTCTTTATACCAGGCATAGCCTTCTCCTAATACTAATTCACCCGCAGGTGGTGTATAAGTGCCAAAGGCATTATTCAATTTATCATATCTACAATTCCCACTAATCCAAACATATTTGTCATCTATGGCGATTACATCTACATCAAATTTGGGTAATACCTGCATATTATTGTGAGTAAATCTGTTAAAGTTACCTGTTTGTTTATCATATCTACTTATTCCATAGCCTAATTCATTCCATGAGCTATGTCCAAACCAGACTGCATCTTCATCTACTCCAATAGAGGTTATTCCCCAGCTCTTTAACCCATCAGGTGGAGTAAAGGTAGTCCATGAACCAGTATTTTTCTGATACCGAGCTACTCCATATTTACCTCCAAACCAAACATAATCTCCATCTACACCTATTGTCTCCATATATTCACCAATCCCAGTATAAACTGTCCAGGCTTCATCTTCCTTAAGTATTTTTAGATATAGTGTAGCATCATCTACTGCTGGATTTATTGTTATTGAGCCAACGATATTTTCATTTGAGAGGTATTTTTGTTTAGTAGTTTGGACATTTAATACTGGTTTTACACCTGCTACATTAATTACTCGCTCAAATCCCCAGTAATTCCATTTAACATTTACATCTATACAACTTATTGCTAAGTAATATGTATCTGACAAAGTATCTTCTGGTATATTAAAATTTTGGTTTAGCATACTATCAGGTTGAAGTGTAAATCTATTCTCCTGCTCATCAAGTAATATACCTCTTTTATCTCTTATTGTTAAATTATAATCAAATGTAGTATCTACTCCACCGATATTCTTTATAGTAATAGTTCCTTGCTCTCCTTGTTGGTATGTAAGTTTAGGTAATGTAAATTTTAGTTGTGCCTTTTTTATGACAAAATCAAATTCCTTTATTATCGGATTTGTTTCATCAATAGTTACCTTAAATTTATGTGCGCCAGAAGTAGCTGTTGCGGGAATAGGGATATTTAGTAGTATAAGATAAGGTGAGTCTACGGGGATTGATATACTATCAAGTTGTCTCTCATAATTAAATGCAGAGATAGAGATTTTTGGCAATACTGTTATATCAAATCTACCGGTATTTATAATAGTCAATGTGCCTGTAAGTGGCTCTCCTACCTTATACCATGTCTTATCAAATCTACAATTTATCAATGGGCTGTATGATATTTCCTTTTTGCCTGATAGACCTTTACCATCGTAACTTAAGTTATATTCCAATTTATACACACCAAAAGAGATACTACCCAGAGGTACCTTAAAACTTAAAGTAATAGAGCCTGAGATTGGAATAGTACCAAAACTCGAAGTCCCGGATGAGAAGATTACTGAATTATCAGGTGCTTTTAGCGTTGTATTCAAACTACCTGAGGCAATATCTACTAATCCAGTATTAGTTATTTTAAAGGAAATGGTGGTAGTTGAATGGGGAATTAAATCAGGTGGTACTTCCAAACTAATCCCAGCCTCAGGAAATGGTATTTGAAAAGATGTAATACTCTTAGCAACAATATTCCTTGCTATCCTATATGCCTCTGCTACAATAATATAATTTCCGCTTATTGAGTCATCTTTAAGTAAAGTCTCAAAATTTACAGTAGCAGAACCTTTAGGGATAAGTGTTAAAGTAGTAGTCTTGGTGGAAATAACTATATCTTTGGGATTTATTACTTTTAATTGAAGATTAGTTTCGTATTCAATAGATTTTTCATTTGTAATCTTTAAAGTAGTAGATACCGTTTCTCCTTTTGCATAATTCTTCTTATCCGTAGTAATATTTAAATTTACTTCAGCTTCTACTATCCAGACTCCGCGTTCACATCTTGCTACTGCACCGTTAAAGAGCCATGTATCAAAAATCTTCCCGATATATAAACCAAAATAAGTACTGGTAGATAAATACACCTCTCTCTCATACAGAAAACTTCTTTGAGAATGTGCAGAAACATTTATATCTGTAATTGTATCTATATGCTCCCACCATCTACCACCTTTTTCATGTACCACAACACCAATATTACCATTTACCAGGTCCGCTCTGTATCATTTTTGATAAAGATGGTATAGGCTACCTTTGCTCCTTTAACTGTATTCTCATTAGCTACTGCCCAGATTTTATACCCTTCAATTCTATTTTCTGCAATATGATGCTCAGAGATTGCAAACTGACTACCTGCACTCTGCGGTTGGATAGTATTACCTGCATTATCCTGTAATTCATAGTCTATCTTGTAGATGCCTATCTTGTTGAGGGATGAGAGAGAAGAAATATTGGATGAGTTGAGCGTCAACTCCATTATTTGACCAGGAGCAAGTGCTGGAGTGAGGTCTAATGTATAAGGTGGTAATGGCTTTTTATCAGGGTCTATTACCTTAATGACTACCTTTTCTGCAGTTTGTGATTTGTAATTTGTGATTTGTAATTTAGTGGTTATCGTCCCATTTGGCTTGGTCTCTGGTAGTGCTTCTAATGTTGGTTGTTTTGCCCAGGTAATCAAATCACGAATTAGATTGGTTTCATCTGTTGACCAATGCGAATGTCCGTAGCCCCAATCTGTATACAATGTACAGGCTACTACATAACCTTTGCCGTATTTATACATGATCAACATTGGCTGTTGATTCTTCACTCGGCGTAATATCACCTTCGCATCGCCCCATTGTGTAAAATACCCATCTGCATTAGCATCAAGATTAGCGGAGTCTTGCCCTGCCATGATTGGATGATACTCATCAATATAACCTGCATTTTGCCAGCATGACTGGTCTTCATTTGCCCCGTAGCCAGTGACAGTCCCGGGTAAAAACTCAAATTCATCACCATATTTCTGCGTAAGACATACTACCACACCACCTTCCTCAACATATTTGCGTAACCTCCATTCCAATATCGCAGAAGTATCTACTCCGCTTAATCCATAACTTGGAATAATTAGCACTTTGAAGTCCTGTAACTCTCTCTGGAGTTTAGACTTTTTTGCTTCGCAACATTCTGCGAATTGTCTTTCATTAGACACGGATTGCACGGATTTAGTTGGATTTTCACGGATTTTTTCAATAATCTGTAATTCTGGAGTCCTCAATTTATTGAGGATTTGGGATTTGGAATTTGTAATTTGTGATTTGGAATTTTCCTCAATAGAGGACGGTAATGGCTCAAAATCTCTATCTATAAACCAGACAGGCTCTTTAAATCGTCCTAAAAGATGTGCTACACCATCTACAAAGCCATTCAAATATACCCCAACCTCTGCCTCAGAATCTATCTTATCCGGCGTTGGGTATCTTGGGTCTGAAATATCATAGGATTCATCCGGATGGTCAGTGACTATGTTCTGGCCATTGGCATACTGGATAGCAGAACGCAAAGATTAAAGGTAAAAGGAATCATAAAAAATTCACGAAACTCCAGACCGCTGAAAATTTAATATATTAAAAAAGAGTAACCGTTCAGGGTTCCCGGTTCAAGGTTCAGGGTTGGGGGTGTGTTCCTGAGTTGATTTGATTAGCTGTTTGTCAGGGTTTGATATTTTTAAAGCATTTAATCTTTATCGGGATGGTTCACTATTGTTTGAAAGTTTGCGGTTAGAAAATGGAGTGGGAATTGGAAATTCAAAATTAGAAATTAGGGAGAGAAGGAAAAGCCCAATTCCTAATTTCCAATTTCAATTTTCTGTGAACACTTACAAATAGATATCCGAAAGAACTCATAGGAAATTGCCCGAAAATGAACCATCCTTCTTTATCGCTTAGTAACCTTGAACCCTGAACCTGGAACCTTGAACCTGATAAACTGCAAAATTCTTAGCTACCTGAACGGTTACCTCTTTTTGACTCCAACAGAAATTCTCGGTGAATTGTTATGGAGTGCGGTAGCTTGCTACCGCTTTCGGGCTTTTGCAGAAAAAAGCGAAAGTAAGGAGATAGCATCTCTGGCACTTTCGCACTCCAAAAAATAAAAAAGTTCGCGAAAAAATATTTTTCCCCAACCCCTCAAAACCCTCATTAAATCACGGTTTTAATTTTCACTGAGAATTGCTGTAACTCCAATATTTTGATATATTAGGAGACACAGGAGAGAACTGTCCTTTTTAATGTCCCCTCCCATCTTATCCCCGAATTGTATCTTAAAAATAAAAATCCTCAAAATTTACTCTTCAGAACTGGGTATGGATACTTTTGTTTGACAAAAAGGCAAAAATAGTGTATAATAAATGAACAATGAGCAATTGATAATAGTTAATTGCATAAGGTGGCTTTAAATGTTAAAACGAGTTATGTTAGCCCATATAAATATTACTACTGGCCATAAAAAGGCAGCTCAGGCTATCCATAAAACACTTAAATTAACCCATCCTGAAGTAAATGTATTGGAAATAGACCCGGTTGGCCATTTTTATCCAGTTATTGAGAAATCTATTGAAAAAATTTATATAGGAGTCCTGAAAACAAATCCTGATATTTGGGATTATGTTTATGATAATGAAAAAATAACTAAATCTACAGCTATGATTAGACAGGTGTTTAACTCTTTGAACTCCATTCGATTAAATAAAATATTCACCTCTTTTAATCCTCAAGCAGTAGTTTGCACCCATGCCTTTGCCTGTGGTATGTTTTCTGCCCTGAAGGAGAGAAAAGCTGATAGCTTTTCTTTAATAGGTGTGATTACAGATTTTGATGTTCATAATTACTGGGTTTATAAAAATGTGACTAACTATATTGTAGCTAACGATTACACTTCTAAAAAATTACAAGAAAAAGGCATAGATGAAGAAAGAATTAAGGTTTTAGGTATTCCTGTTGACCCTAAATTTACAGAAGATAAAGATATCACCACCTTAAAGAAAAAACATGGTTTAAAAGAGGATTTACCTACTGTTTTAGTTATGGGAGGTGGGTGGGGATTTGGACCTATTGAAAAGGTGGTTTATTATCTAAATGAACTCCAAGATATTGAATTTCAAATTATTGCTGTAGCCGGAACTAATAAAGAATTAGTATTAAAACTTAGAGAATTATCCGCTAATCTGCCAAAATTAGTTAAGGTATTTGGTTATGTAGATTTTGTAGATGAACTAATGAAAATATCTAATATCTTTATTGGTAAACCTGGTGGTATGACTTCGGCTGAAAGTTTAGCCTGTGGACTACCAATGATTATTATTAATCCTATCCCAGGACAGGAAGAAAGAAATACTCGATATTTAACCTCGGAAGGTGTTGCCATAAAAGCAAATAATGAATTAGAAACAAGTAAAATAATATCTGATTTATTAACTCAACCTCATAGGTTAAATGAAATGCGAAATAGGATTTTAGAGATTAACAAACCTAAGGCAGCTTTTAATACAATTAAAGCCATAGAAGATTCAATTTATACTGGACACTGCCATTAACTAAGCTATTTAGGGATGGTTTATTTTCATCGTTTTCTCTGTGATTTCTTTTGGAAATTAGAAATTAAGTCTTCACTTCTTTCCCCAATTTCTAATTTCATATTCATTTTTTAACCGCAAGCTTTCACGCTAAAGTGAGCCGTTTCTAAAATCGCATTTGTAACAGTGTTGAGTATAAATTTATTGTAACCGTTCAGGGTGTAATGAAGGGAAAAGGGGAAATATGGAAAAAGGGAAATTTATTTTAATGTATGGAATTTGAAAGTTGTTCGTTATGAGTAGAGATTTTAATCTCTCTTGCAGATATAAGAGAATAAATTCTCTACTCTGTGTAATTGCGTAGCTTAAGTTG
>JBFMDD010000205.1:0-9374 GCA_040754115.1 bacterium | reverse complement strand
GTTTAATTCCTTTAATAATTTCTGTGACAGAGCAGTAGTCTGGTGTCTGGGTGTGTATGTGTCTGGGTTACATAGACTACAAGATACTTAGACACCCTTTTATTCGTTCAATTCGTGAAATTCGTGGCATATTATACTTTCTTATAGAGTCAATAAAAAAGTAGAAATGTTACCATCTAAAAACCCAAAAAATCCTAAAATCTAAAAAAAGAGTTGAAATTTAGTAAAAATTTTGGTATGATAATTAAGTTGGGGGAGTAATTTTAGTCTGATATGAGGTAAAGATGAGAGTATATAGTCCTGTGAGGAAAAAAAGTATATATCGAGATAAACCTCGACCACATAAATTTATTATAATATTTATACTTATATTTTTTATATTTTTTATTCTTGTTTTTTTAGGGATAAGTAAAACCTATACTCCCAAAGAAGATGTAATTCTAAAATACAAAAGGATATTAGAAAAAGACCCTGCTAATGTTGAGGCGTATATTTCATTAGGAGAGGCTTATTATTATAGGGGTTTAGAGGAAGAACTCAAAAAGAATAACGAAGAGGCAAAAATTTTATTTGAAGAGTGTCTTAAATATTATCAAAATGCAATTAAATTGGAAGAAGAAGAGAAAATCTTACCCCAAAGCCATTACCATCTTGGAATAACATATTTTAAGTTAAGTCGGCATTCAACTAATAAAGATTATTATAATCAAGCTGAGTATGAGTTAAAGAAATCATTGGAAAGAAAATTTGAGACACCAGAAACACATATTTATTTAGGGCATATTTACTTTAAAAAAGGGTTGTTTGATGATGCCATTGATGAATATATGCGTGCAAAAGCTCTTAATCCAAATGATGTCGC
The DNA here is from genome assembly GCA_040754115.1 of bacterium. Lineage (GTDB taxonomy): Bacteria > UBA9089 > CG2-30-40-21 > CG2-30-40-21 > SBAY01 > JBFMDD01. The sequence continues at coordinate 8,512 of JBFMDD010000205.1, read as the reverse complement.
TGCCTGGTATAATTTAGGGTGGGTATATAAAGTAAAAGGAATGCCTAATAATGCTATTGCTGCATTTCGTAATGTTATTAATACACAAAACTTAGATAAAACCTTTAATATCAAAATTCGTACTGTGTTAGGAGAAATTTATTATGAACAGGGTTTAATAGAACATGCTAAAGATGAATATAAAGCTATACTTAAATTAGATAGAACAGCAGAAATAGCCCATTATCAATTAGGCAAGATTTACAAGAGGCAAGGAGACTTTGCGTTGGCATCAAAGGAATTAAAAAGTGTTTTAAAGATAAATCCTAATAATAAGCAGGCAAAAACAGAGTTAGATAATTTATCAAAAAGATAAAAAGATTTTATTGACAACTAAGAATATTTTTGGTATAGTATTAAGACAGAGGACAGAAGATAGAGATTAAGGTTATACCTTTAAAATCTGACATCTGAGAAGGTTTTCAGATAAAAAGGTTCAAGGATTGAGGTGAAGGGCAGGGAAAGACCTTGTTCCTTGTACCTTGCTCCTTGTTCCTTTGGTGGGGGTGAAAAGAAAATTGTCTGTTTGGAAGGCTAATAAAATCAACGCCCAATTTTATCCGAGAGTGTTCCGCTGATAAAAAGGAGGGTAAATAATGTTATTTAATACGATAGTAGGATTGTTTTCTAATGATATAGGAATAGATTTAGGCACAGCCAATACATTAGTTCATGTAAAGGATGAAGGGATTGTTCTTTGTGAACCATCAGTGGTAGCTGTGGAACGAGAAACAAAAGCAGTTTTATCGGTAGGAGAAGAGGCTAAACGGATGTTAGGGAGAACACCCGGAGATATCATTGCTATTAGACCATTGAAGGATGGAGTAATTGCAGATTTTGAGATTACTGAGCGAATGATTAGGCACTTTATTACTAAGGTGCATAATCGAAGGGCATTAGTCCGACCCAGAATTGTAATTGGTGTCCCATCCGGAATAACGGAGGTAGAAAGACGCGCAGTGCGTGAAGCTGCAGAACAAGCAGGCGCAAGAGAAGTATATTTGATTGAAGAACCTATGGCAGCTGCTATTGGCTCTAATATCCAAGTCTATGAACCAGCAGGAAATATGATTGTAGATATAGGCGGCGGAACAACAGAAGTCGCTGTGATTTCATTAGGTGGAATGGTGGTAAGTAAATCTATTCGGATTGCAGGTAATGAAATGGATGAAGCACTGATACAATATACTAAGAAAACTCATTCTCTACTAATTGGTGAACGAACAGCGGAAGATCTTAAGATTAAAATTGGCTCAGCATATCCGTTGCCAGAAGAGCAGTCAATGGAAATAAAGGGTAGGGATACTATGACAGGATTGCCCAGAACACTCAGAATTACATCAGAAGAAGTCCGTGAGGCATTAAAAGAACCTATAAGTTTTATTGTTGAAGTAGTTAAAACAGCATTAGAGGAGACTCCACCAGAGCTGGCATCAGATATTGTTGATCGCGGTATAGTTCTAACAGGTGGTGGAGCACTATTACGTGAGTTAGATAAATTACTTTCTCAAGAAACAAGGCTACCTGTCGTATTAGCTGATGACCCTCTCAGATGTGTAGTTATTGGTACAGGTAGATATTTAGCAGAATTAAAAAATTTACAACGAGCACGAAGAAAAGGAGGAATGGGTTGGAGAAGTGCAGCATTTAGTAGGGAACCAGAAGGTGTCTAAACCCTTAGACCATAATTAATAATTATCAATTAACAATTAACAATTATCAATTATCAATTATCAATTTTAATGTTTAAATTTGACAAATAATTGTTAATTTTGAATTGTTAATTAATGTAGATTCTCGGATAAAAATAAGGTTCAAGGTTCAAGGATTGAGGAGCAAGGTAGAGTAATCTTGTTCCTTGTATCTTGATCCTTGTTCATCCTTGTTCCTTCGGTGGGGGTGAAAAGAAAATTGTCTGTTTGGAAGGTTAATAAAATCAACGCTCAATTTTATCCGAAAGTGTTCATTAATCGCAAAGGAGGGGAATAAATTTTAATATGACTAGTTTCTTTTGGAGACATGCAAGGACTAATGTTATTGTTGTATTACTTTCTATTTCTATTCTCTTAATGACTACTCATACCTCTTTATCCATAGGATATTTAAAACGGGGTATTATGAATACCCTTCTACCTTTTCAACTATTAGGTGCTCAGATAAAATTCTCTGCTCAAGATTTTTTCTCAGCTATTCAGGAACTTCAGTCGGTAAGAGAGGAAAACAGAAGACTTAAAGAGGAAAAAAGACAATTTTCACTTGAACGCAGACAATGGCAGGAGGCACTAAGTGAGAATAAAAGACTTAAAAATTTATTAAATTATCAGCGCCGCATCCCTTATGAAACTGTTGCTGCAAGAGTCATTAGCTATGACCCAAGTAACTGGGCAAATACTATTATTATTGATAAAGGGGAAAAAGATGGGATATATAGACTTGCTCCGGTGGTTACTTATCAAGATGGGAAGGAAGGATTGGTGGGTAGAGTGATTGGAGTAGAAAATCATTCTGCATCGGTTTTACTTCTACATGACCAAAATAGTATGATTGGTGCTCAAATCTTACGCTCTAAAGATAAAGGGGTTATAGAAGGAGATAATTATAGATTCTGTAAATTAAAATTCCTCCCTTATGATGCTGAGGTAGTTAAAAATGACATTGTAGTTACCTCCGGAGATGGTGGAATTTTCCCAAAAGGATTATTTATTGGATATGTAGTTCGAGTAGGATTAAAAGACCGCGGTCTATTTCGGGAGGTGGATATTCTACCATTTGTTAAATTCTCTAAATTAGAAGATCTATTGGTAATTATAAATAAAGAAATATATAAATCCACTTTTAAAAAGGAAGAGAAAGATTACCTAACTATTACAACAATGAATGGTAAAGGAAATCAGTAAGTGTATTGGGCAATCTGGGTGGGAATAGTTATTTTATGTTTAGTTCTACAAACAGTCTATGGTAATATTGTAACTATTTGTGGGATAAAACCAGATTTCCTATTAGTTATAATAATCTTTTTTGCATTTAGACGCTCAACATTTGAATCAGGAATAATAGGATTTATTGCGGGTATTTTACAAGACAGCCTTTCAGGTGATATCTTGGGAATTAATGCCTTTACAAAGCTAATTATGGGATTAATAGCAAGTACTATTAAGAAAATGTACGCAGAAAATCTGATTTCTATACTTCTATCTATTTTTGTCCTTACGCTCGTCCAATCTCTATTAATCTTTGCACTTCAATCCATCTTTGTTAAATCTGTAGTAGAGATTTCCACAATGAACAGAATACTTCTTATAGCTCTCTATAATACCGTTATTGGTATACTTGTCTTCCCCATATTCCATAACGCAAAAAGAGGAGAGGAATAATGCATATCCAGCCTACTGAATCCGAGTTAGAAAAATTACGGCAAAGACTTGTACGATTGACCATAATTATTATCATTGCCTTTTCTATATTAATTATAAGGATAGGCTATCTACAAATAATAAAAGGGAATTATTATCGTAAGGTTTCAGAAAATAACCGGATTAGACTAATACCAATTGCTGCCTCAAGAGGGATGATATATGATAGAAATAGTAAAGTTTTAGCACAAGATATACCTTCATTTGATATTGCAATGATTCAACTTGGACTCTCAAAAGAGGAAATAGCACGAACCCTGATTAAGTTAAAAAGGATAGTAAAAATTAATTTAAAAGAGGTTATGGAGAAGATCTCAGAGAAAAAAAATCGTCCTTTTGAACCAGTAGTGATTGTTTCAGATGTTGACCGCAAAATCTTAACCAGAGTAGCTGAACGAACAACAGAACTACCAGGTATTATTATTCAAGTTACTCCAAAGCGCTACTATATTTGTGGTCCGCTATGTGCTCATATATTAGGGTATATAGGTGAAATCAGCAAAAAAGAACTTATTAGCAAACATGGGCAAGGATATAAATATGGTGGTTTAATTGGGAAAGCGGGGATAGAAGGATATTATGATGTCTTTTTAAAAGGTAATGATGGGGGAAAACAAATTGAGGTGGATGTAAGAGGAAGACAATTACGGGTTTTAGGTGATATGGAACCAATACCTGGTAATAATTTAATTTTGACCATCGATAGTAAATTACAGGAAATAGTAAATGATGCCCTCGGCAATAAATCAGGGGCAGTAGTGGTTATGAATCCTAATAATGGCGAAATATTGGCTATGGTTAGTAAACCGAGTTTTGACCCTAATATGTTTTTAGGACATATGACCCCTGCGCAAGCTAAAGAGATATTTACTGATAAACGCTATCCATTATTTAATCGTGCTATTCAAGCATTATACTCCCCTGGCTCTGTATTTAAAATTGTTGTTACTGCGGCTGCATTAGAAAATGAAATTATAAATGAGGGAGATACTTATTCCTGTGGTGGTGTATATTGGTTAGGGAACCAAAGATTTATTTGCTTCCAACGAGAAAAACATGGGAATGTAAATGTGATAGATGCACTTACACATTCATGTAATATCTTCTTCTATCAAGTAGGATATAAATTAGGTGTAAATAGAATCTCAAAATTTGCCAGGGAGGTAGGATTAGGAGAAAAAACAGATATTGACCTCCCAGCTGAAGCGGTAGGGTTAGTCCCCAGTCCTAGCTGGAAGAAAAAAAGATATGGTGAATCATGGTACTCAGGAGAAACAATCAATTTGAGTATAGGGCAGGGATATATTTTAGCTACTCCACTACAGTTAGCTCATGCTTTAAGTACGATTGTAAATGGAGGACGCGTATTTAGACCAAGAATAGTTAAACAACTAATAGATTCCTCAGGGAATGTGAAAGTATTTAATCCATGGGTAAAGAGAATTATATCTTTATCAACTCAGACTCAAAAGGTATTATTCAAAGGATTAGAAAGTGTTGTTGCTAATGGTACTGGCGCAAGAGCCTTTTTATCTTATTTAAGGGTAGGAGGGAAAACAGGCACAGTCCAAAATCCCACCGGAGAAGACCATGCGTTATTTCTCTGCTTTGCTCCGGTCGATTCTCCTAAAGTGGTTATCTCAGTTATTGTAGAGCATGGCGGGAAAGGCGGAATAGAAGCAGTCCCAGTAGCAAGAAGGATTTTAGAGCAGATGGATTGGTCTATAGTTAAAGAAGAAGAAAAAGAAAGCAGTTCGTAATTCGTAGTTTGCAGACAACGAACAACGAACATTTAGAGGGGTGCTAGATGCTTAATTTTAGCCTGAAAAGAGGATTTGATTATATTATTTTTATTAGTGTAATTTTAATAGTTTGTATAGGAATACTCATGATTTATAGTGCTACTCAAAGTTTAGACTCTAATGTCTTATGGGTAAAACAAACTATTTGGTTTGGGATAGGATTCTTAGGATTAATGTGTGCAGTATTATTTGACTATCAATTGCTTGGTAAATATTCTCGAATAATCTACATTCTGGCTATATTTTTATTAGTATTTGTATTGTTTGGAGGGCCTCTGATTCGTTCTGCCAAAAGCTGGTTAGTTATAGGACCTTTTTCACTTCAACCATCAGAATTCGCCAAATTAGCTACTATTATTATATTAGCTGAATATCTATCTACTAAGCGAGAAGGATTAATCTCTATGGATGAATTTGTTTATCCAATTTCATTAGTGGCAATACCTATATTCCTTATTCTAATGCAACCTGATATTGGAACTACATTAGTCTTTTTCCCGGTACTGTTAGTTATGCTTTATATCACAGGTTCTAAACCCGTTTATTTAGCCACATTGACCTCTATAAATATTTTAATTTTGATTTTTACTTTATTTTTAAGTTGGGGGGAGCTACAATTAATACATAAAATCCCTTTCTTACATTTTTTATACAGGTGTATTAGCTCATTTAAGTATACCTTAATTTCCCTAATCTGTCTATTTGGGCTGACAGTAGGGGCATATTATACTTCAAAATTATTTAGAAGAGATATTCCATTTAATAAGTTTGGGTTAATCTTTGGAATTATTGCTATTAGTCTTATTGTTTCTTTAACCGCAGATGGATTTTTAAAGGATTATCAAAGAAAGCGGCTTGTGGTATTTATTGACCCTGGAATTGACCCTTTAAATGCTGGGTACAATATTAATCAGTCTAAGATTGCGATAGGCTCAGGTAAACTATTTGGCAAAGGTATTTTTCATGGCACACAAAGTCAACTGGGATTTTTACCCGAGCGCCAATCAGATTTTATCTTCTCAGTAATAGGTGAAGAGTTAGGATTTACAGGAGCGGCTATGATTTTATTTCTTTTTTTAATTATTATCTATCGAGGTATTTATATTGCCTTTTCTTCCAGGGATAATTTTGGCTGCTTATTAGCATCTGGAATAGTGACTATGATAGCAGCTCAGGTATTCATGAATATCGGTATATCCCTGGGTATAATGCCTGTAACTGGGTTAACACTCCCTTTAGTAAGTTATGGCGGCTCTTCTCTCTTTATCACTATGACCGCTTTGGGTATACTTTTAAATATTAGGTTAAGAAGATACCTGATATAAAATGATAAAACTATTAGCTCCAGCAAAGATAAATTTATTCTTAAATGTCATAGCTAAAAGACAAGATGGCTACCATGAGGTAGAAACTATCTTACAAAAGATAGAATTATATGATACCATTGTCTTAGAAGAAAGGGATGAAGGAATTGAGTTAGAATGTAAAGAGGTTGCGGGGGTAGAGAACTTAGCCTATAAAACCGCTAATCTGTTAAAACAAGAATTAGGGGGCAAAAAAGGAGTAAAAATAAGGATTGAGAAAAGCATACCAATTGCTGCTGGATTAGGAGGAGGAAGTTCTGATGCCGCTGCTACACTCATTGGCTTAAATAAATTATGGGATCTTGAGCTAACGCAAAATGATTTAATTTCTTTCGCCTCTAAATTAGGGGCTGATGTACCTTTTTTTATCTTTAATGAAGGATTAGCTCTTGGAACAGGAATTGGAACAATTATTGCCCCTTTGCCCCCTTTACCTCAATTTTGGCTGGTTATAATTTGCCCTAAAATAAAAATTTCTACTAATAAAGTATATGAAAGTCTAAATTTTATGTTGACAAATGAGACTATAAAAGGTAAAATAATAAAAGTTGCAATTAAAGAAGGCGATATAGAAAAAATCTCAAAATTACTCCATAATACATTAGAAGAAATTGTTATCCCTAAATATCCTATTATTAAAAGATTAAAAGAGAAATTACTCAAGGCGGGAGTTCTTGGTGCATTAATGTCAGGTAGTGGGTCAACTGTTTTTGGAATTGTTAAGACAGAAGCAGAGGCAATCAATATTTATAATAAATTAAAAGGGGGTGATGAGCTAATCTTTGTGACAAAAAATAAAGTTTAATTAAAAAATGGGGGATAGTTTAATCTAACAAAGAGGTGAACAAATGAACATTACTAACATTCGCGTCAAACGAGTAGAGAATGATTCGAAGTTAAAAGCGTGGGTATCAGTAACATTTGACGATGTATTTGTGGTACATAACATTAAAGTCATTCAAGGGCAAGATGATATGTTCATCGCTATGCCCAATAGACTTACAAAGGATGGGGTACTAAAAGATATTGCTCATCCAATTAAGACTGAATTTAGACAAGAGTTGCAAAATAAAGTATTAGAGGCATATCAAGAGGCAGAATAAAAGTAGTTGACAAGGAAACAAGTTACTACCTCATTGACTTGTTACCTTGTCAACTTGTTACTTTATTTCATTGGGGTGTCGCCAAGTTGGAAAGGCACGGGACTTTGGATCCCGCATTTCGGAGGTTCGAGTCCTCCCACCCCAACTTAAGACTTATCATTACCCTCAACTCCAAAATACAGCTTATTGACAATTATCAATTAACAATTATTGAAGCTTTTTATTAAAAAAAACAACAAGTTGTTCGAAAAGTTAAAGTATGTAATTTCCCATACATTATACTGAACACCGCCATTAACTGAGCTATTTAGGGACGGTTCATTTTTATCGCTTTCCCTATGATTTCTTTTGGAAATTAGAAATTAGGTCTTCATTTCTTTCCCCAATTTCTAATTTCATATCCATTTTTTTAACTGCAAGCTTTCACGCTAAAGTGAACCGTCTCTAAAATCGCAATTTGTAACGGTGTTGAGTATAAATAAATGAGAGGAAATAACTGATTACTTTAAAAATCACGAGGAATGGGGCACAATACTTAATTTTTAATTTGCTAAGTACAATTAGATTCTAATGATATTGGGTGAATTGAGTAATTAGGTAACTGGTTAATTAATTATCCATTACTTAGTTACCCAGTTACTCAATTTACCCAACTTTGTTCTTTGGAGAGCGTTGCAAATGACTTTTAGTTATGGTGCGGGTTTGGAAGAATTTTGGGTGATAAAAGATGCCAAAGCGATAAAAAAGAGATAATTTGCTTAGTTGACATCAAAAAGAGGAGGTGTTATATA
>JBFMDD010000204.1:0-3112 GCA_040754115.1 bacterium | reverse complement strand
GAGAGTAGAGAGTAGAGAGTAGAGAGTAGAGAGTAGAGAGTAGAGAGTAGAGAGATTAATTCCATTCTCGGTACTTTTTACTCTCTACTTGCTACTTAATAAAGGAGGGATAAGTTAAGATGGAAATGCAAAATATCCTCAAACAGGTAAAACAGCTGGGAACACAATTTGAAAAGATTCAACAAGAATTGGCTTCAAAAACAGTAACTGCTACTGTTGGTGGAGGGATGGTGGAGGTTACTGTTAATGGGCAGAAGGAAGTGATAAATATTAAAATAGAAAAGGATTTAATCAATCCCAAAGAAAAAGAGATGTTAGAGGATTTAATTTGTGCAGGAGTAAATGAAGCTCTGTCAAAAGTTCAGGATTTGTCTATCCAGGAAATACTGAAGATGACTGGTGGAATAAACATCCTCGGGTTATTAAAAGGATTGGTTTGAGAAATGTACTTAGCTCATTCAATGACTAAACTAATAGACGAGTTGTCTAAATTACCTACCATTGGACCGAAGACTGCTCAACGGCTGGCATTTTATATTCTAAAGGCATCACAAGAAGATGTGAGAAGATTAGCAGAGGTTATTTTAGAGGTAAAGGAGAAGATAAAAAACTGCTCCATCTGTTATAATATTACAGAAGACGACCCATGCAGTATTTGCCAGGATATTAAAAGAAATAAAAAAATAATCTGTGTAGTACAACAAGCATCCGATATAATAGCTCTGGAAAAGACAAAGGAGTATAAAGGAACTTACCATGTCTTAGGAGGTGCTATTTCACCTCTGGATGGGATTACTCCAGAACATCTTAGAATAAAAGAATTACTTAAAAGAATTGCAGATAATCAAATAGAGGAAATAATTATCGCTACCAATCCCAATGTAGAAGGTGAAGCAACTGCTATTTATTTGACTAAATTAATTAAGCCTTTAGGACTTAAATTGACGCGAATAGCTTATGGAATACCAGTCGGTGGTGATCTGGAATATGCAGATGAGGTAACATTAGCTAAGGCTTTGGAAGGAAGAATACAACTATAAAGAGTAGAGAGACTGTTCATATAAAAAATCTCTCTACTTTTTACTTATGAAAAAAGGAGGAAGATAAGACTATGAAAGGGAATAGTCAATTACAGAAAAGATATGAGAATGAAATAGAACAACTACATAATTTAGTTATAGAACAGGCAGATAGCAAAAATGTAGCTGAGGAATGCCTCCAAATATTATGTCAGGCAAGAATGGCGTTAAGTATGGATGACCAGGTAGAAACTGAATATTACATTAGTTTAACTAAATCACTTCTTGTCAGAGCGAAAAAGAGTAAAGAGTATCAAGAATCACATGGAAGAAACATAGTTTTATACGAATTACTATGTTTGGCTATTTTATTGTTACTTATTCCAACAATAATATTTAGATTTAAAGGAGAGGAGGTATTGTTATTAGTTGGAGTACCTATTCAATATTATATATGGGGTGGAATAGGTGGAATAATGGCAGCTTTGTATGGTTTTGTAAGACATGCCTCACAACGAACTCTTGATGTGCAATTTGTTCAGTGGTATTACATTAAACCTGTTTTAGGAATTATAATCGGTCCTATAATCTATCTTTTGTTTACATGTATTGTTTTTGCTATGGGGGGAGATATTGACCATACTAAACCCAATTTTTTGATTCTATTAGCCTGTTGGATAGCTGGGTTTAGTGAAAGATTCTCTCTTGGTATGCTCGATGCTATTATGGATACAATGCTTAATATTTCCACCAAGCGTAAGATTCAGATGCAAAAAGTTGAGTATACAGGAATAGAAAAGAAGTAGACAGTAAGCAGTAGGCAGTGAACAGTGGACAGTGGACAGTGAACAGTGGACATGGTTTACTGCTCACTGACTACTGACTACTTTGAAGACTCTCGGATAAAAATAAGGTTCAAGGAGAAAGGAGCAAGGTAGAGTAATCTTGTTCCTTGTACCTTGTTCCTTTGGTGGGGGTGAAGAAGGAATTATCTGATGAGAAAGGCTAATAAAATCAACCCTCAATTTTATCCGAAAACGTTCTACTTTTTTAAAGGAGGTATAAAAATATGGGTAAACTTTTTGAGATTCGCTGGCATGGGCGTGGTGGTCAAGGAGCTAAGACCGCTGCTATTCTATTTGCAGATGCCGCTTCAGGCGAAGGTAAGTATGTACAGGCATTTCCAGAGTATGGGCCAGAGCGGATGGGTGCGCCTGTTCAGGCGTTTAATCGCCTTAGTGATGAGCCAATAACTATACACTGTGGCATTGATTCACCTGAGGTAGTTGTTGTGCTCGACCCAACATTGATTGAAACTGCAGAAGTTACACAAGGATTAAAAGAAGATGGGGTGCTTCTAATTAACACAAATCAGGAACCAAAAGTAATGAAGGAAAAACTGTCAGATTTTAAAGGGAAACTATTTACTGTTGATGCCTCGGCTATCTCTAAAGAAGAACTGGGGCGGGAAATTCCTAATACACCTATGCTTGGTGCGTTAATTAAAACAACTAATTTGATAGACTTTGAAAAAATGCTTAAAGATACACGCAAAAAACTCGAAAAGAAATTTAAATCTAAACCAGAATTGATTGATGGTAACATTAAGTCAATCGAACGAGCATATCAGGAGGTGAAAGGAGAATGAAGAAGGAAAAGGAAGGTTGGCAAGATTTACCTATTGGTGGCTTGATACTACAAGGTGGTACTGCAACTAAATACATTACTGGTGATTGGCGGAGTTTAAGACCTGTTTGGGATAAAGAAAAATGTATTAGCTGCTTAAATTGTTGGATTTATTGTCCAGATTCTTCTATTTTGGTTGAGAATGAGAAGATGGTTGGGATTGATTATGAGCATTGTAAGGGGTGTGGAATATGCGCCAGTGAGTGTCCCCCAAAGGTCTCGGCTATAAAAATGGTCAATGAGGCTGAATTTAGGAAATAATGAGACGGTTCATTTTATCGTTTTTCCTATGATTTCTTTCGGATATTTATTTGTAAGCGTCCACAGAAAATTGAAATTGGAAATTAGAAATTTGGCTTTTACTTCTCTCCCTAATTTCTAATTTCGAATTTCCAATTTCAACTCTC
>JBFMDD010000203.1:0-4288 GCA_040754115.1 bacterium | reverse complement strand
TGACTCACTCCCATCTTAATCCTATCTCTTTTCTATCCGTTATCTAATTCCCTTCATCTTATCCTTAATTCTCTCCCAAATTTATCAAAATAGCCTTCTTTTTCACCTCCCTCTCCCCTTTTTACTCAGTTACTTGCCGATTTCAGGATAATAAGTAGCCAGTAGAGAGAAAATGAAGGAAAGTGTTGTAAGACTCTCTCTACTACTTTTCACTCATAAGAAGTAATTCTTCACCTGTCTTATGATGATAAATAACTATGTCTATTCTATTATTAAGTTTAGAATATAGGTCATCTACTGCAGGATGAAATTGAGCATAGCCAAAGACAGCTAATCTTTTTTGAAAATTTTCAATTTCTGATGAAGATAGCCCACTTTTCTGTGCTTGAGCTATTAAATAATGTAATACATTTGTTGCGCGGGCAGTTGATAGTTCCCAATTAGAGGCAAATTGTGGCGTATGAACTGGTGTAGCGTCTGTATGCCCTTCAATAGCTATTCTGTTAGAAATTCCTAAAATTAAAAATGCAATTCTATCTAAGGTAGAATATGCCTGTGGATTTATCTTATCACTGTCTTTATCAAACAATAATGTATCATAACATCTAATTACCAGTGCATCTTTAGTTGATTTGATTGTCATTTTACCTTTTTTAATCTCAGATTTAAATGACTGAGTATACTTACGAGTAATTAATGAATCAGGACCTTTTAAATCTTTTAAATTGGATATTGCACCTGTTTTTCCTTCTAATTCTAATGATTTCTCACCACCTATTCCCAAGATTGTATTTTCGCCACCGCCACCACTAATAATAGTAAAGACCGTTTCGAATGCTTTCCCTAACGATTCTATCTCGATTTCAGAAGGAGAACCTGAAGCACATAAGATAATAAAGACACCAAGAAGAAGAGTAATCATATCTGCATAGGTAAGTAACCATCGCATACCACCGGCAGTTTCCAACTTAGCTCCTTCTCCTCCCCCACCTTTTTTCTTCTTACGAGCCATTTTTTACTCCTCCAATTTATACTCAACACGGGCATAATCTGTGATTTTTGTAGCTCAGATTCTCAGTTCCATGGTTCACGGTTGAAGGGTTAGTTTTCTAACCTTGAACCTGACAACCTGATCAGATACAGAATCGCAAATTATGCCCTCTTCAAATATACATTCCCAATCGCTGGAGCGGGGGACGGGACTTGAACCCGCGACCAACGGCTTGGAAGGCCGTTGCTCTACCAACTGAGCTACCCCCGCATATCTTTTAACACATTATTTACTCTATTAACTAATTCATTCACTTCAAATGGTTTTACAATATAATCCTCAACTTCCATCTCTTGCGTCATACCTATTTCTTCTTCTAATGCACTTATTATTATTATTGGAATATAAGCTGTTTTAGAATATTCCTTAAGTCGTTTATATGCCTCCCAACCATCCATTTTAGGCATCATCAAATCTAATAGGATGAGATTTGGGAATTCATGGATTGTTTTAGCAATTGCCTCTTCTCCATTAAAAGCACTAATAATTTCATGGCCTTGTATTTCTAAAGCTGCCTTTGCCACTTCAACTATATATTTATCATCATCAACTACTAAAATCTTTCCCACTATATTTAGTGTATCAAAGAGAAACTCAATTGTCAAGCACTATTTTTAAAAAGTTTGGGACGGTTCATTTTCAGACAATTTCCTATGATTAGATTACACCTGCATCGCAAGAATGGTAATCAGTAATCGATAATCTGGTAATTGGTATCCTACCCTACTTGATTACCTGATAACTTGATTACTGATAACCTATAATCGAATCGCCAAAACCTGTTCCTGTTCCTGTTCCTGTTCCTGATTTAATCAGGGATTCAGGAATTAGAATCGTTAAGATACACACAAGCTTTCACACTAAAGTGAACCGTCCCAAAAGTTCTATCTGTACTGGAGCGTTGCGTAGATATAGCTTTAATCTCTATGTAACGCTTCCTGCATATCTATGTTCATCTGTGGATTTTTTCCTTGACAACTACCTATTATCTATGATAATATTAACAAAAAGGGAACAAGACAATGGACTTAGAAAAGTTTACTCGTGAGGCAAGGTATTATAAAAAATTACCCAATCAAACCGTCCAATGTACGCTATGTCCTAAAAAATGTAAAATAGGGGATGTGGAGCGTGGTTATTGTGGTAATCGTGAGAATCGCAAAGGAACATACTATACATTAGTCTATGGTAATCCATGTGCAATTCATATTGACAAGATAGAAAAAAAGCCTTTTTTTCATTACCTGCCTGGCAACAGTGCCTTTTCATTGTCAACTGCTGGATGTAATTTTGTCTGTAAATTCTGCCAGAATTGGCAGATATCTCAATCAAGACCCGAACAGACTAATAATTATGATTTACCGCCAGAAAAACTGGTTTTTATAGTAAAACAAAAGGAATGTAAGGTAATTGCGTATACCTATGGAGAACCAGTGGTATTCTATGAATATATGCTCGATACATGTAAATTGGGAAGAAAAGAAGGATTAAAAAATGTAATTATATCCAATGGTTACATCAATCAAGAACCTATGGAGGAGTTATGTCACTATCTTGATGCAGTCAAGATTGACCTGAAGGCAATTACTAAAAAATTCTATCAAGAAATTTGCGACGGGACATTAGAACCTGTGCTAAATACATTAAAGTTACTTAAAAAATTAGGTATGTGGTTTGAGGTGGTGTATTTAGTTATCCCTACCTTGAATGATAAAAAAGAGGAGTTTAAAGAACTTGGCATCTGGATAAAAGAAAATTTAGGCTCGTTCATACCACTGCATTTTTCAAGGTTTTATCCACTGTATTTATTAACAAACCTTCCTCCAACACCTGTTGAAACTTTAGAGCAAGCACGAAATATATGTCTTGAGTTAGGACTTAAATATGTGTATATTGGTAATGTCCCAGGACATCCTGGTGAAAATACCTATTGTCATAAATGTAATAAGTTACTTATCGATAGGATGGGTTATGATGTCTTGAAGAATGAAATCCGGGCAGGAAAATGTAAATTCTGTGGTCAGGAAATACCAGGAGTTTGGACATTATGAATAAGAAAAGAGCAGTTGTATTGCTTTCTGGAGGATTGGATTCTACCACTACTCTTTATTGGGCAAAGAATGAAGGATATGACTGTGTTTGTCTGATTTTTAACTATCACCAGAAACACAAAAAAGAAGTCCAATTTGCAATAAAAATAGCTAATCTTACCAATTGTGAATATCAAGTAATTAAATTTCAATTGCCATGGTCTGGAAGTGCATTAATTGATAAAAATATTTCAATCCCACAAGACAGAAAAACCCTATCCCAAGAAGAAATACCACCTACTTATGTTCCAGCTCGAAATACCATATTTATTTCCTTTGCCTTATCTTATGCAGAGGCAATTGGAGCTGAAACTATATTTATTGGTGCTAATGCGTTAGACTATAGTGGTTATCCTGATTGTAGGCCTGAATATTATACCGCATTTAACAAATTAGTTCAATTAGGAACTAAAAGTGGAGCAGAAGGTAAGCAGATAAAAATCCTTACTCCATTAATTGACAAGTCTAAGGCTGAAATTGTAAAATTAGGAGTTAAACTTAATGTACCTTTTGAATTAACCTGGTCATGTTACAAAGGCGGTAGTAAACCTTGTGGTAGGTGTGATAGTTGTATTTTAAGAAGTAAAGGGTTTAAGGAGGCAAACCTAATTAACAATTATCAATTTTAATGTTTGAATTTGGCCAAAACCTGTCACGAACAGGTTTTGGCGATTCGATTATAGGTTATCGGTTATCAGTAATCAGGTTATCGGGTAATCAAGTAGGATAGGATACCGATTACCAGATTACCGATTACTGATTACCATCCTTGCGATGCAGGTGTAATCTAATCATAGGAAATTGTCTGAAAATGAACCGTCCCGTTTTATCCGATAGCGTTACTCTATGTGATTGGAGGTGATTAAGTTATGCAGGAACAATATATGTTTTACATCATCCTGGCTATCTGGACACTATTTTTTATCTGGGCATTTTCTTTCTCAACTATTCTTGTTAACCGATTAAAACAAATAGGGGTTGGAATTAACCAGATAATTGAGTTACTTGAAAAATTACCAACAGTATTAGAGAAAAAGCTAAAATCTTAAAATATACTCAACACCGTTACAAATTGCGATTTTAGAAACGGTTCACTTTAGCGTGAAAGCTTGCGGTTAAAAAATGGATATGAAATTAGAAATTGGGG
>JBFMDD010000202.1:0-7905 GCA_040754115.1 bacterium | reverse complement strand
ACTTCTTGCAAGTCGTTAACACATAATTCCTTTACTCCCATGATATAATCCCCTCCCATCCTTAAGATTATGAGAGAATTATACCATAAATTTTCAAAAAAGTAAATGTGACAAAGTCAAGTTAAAATCCGCCTCTTTTACTTCTTGTTCAATTGTTGTCAATTGGGTGCTAATGTTCGGTGCATAGAGTTTCAAGTCATCTATGGTAATATTATAGTCGAGGTTTTTATCGAAGTGTTTATAGCCCAGGTTAGCTATCTTTATAGTATCCTCCCAGCCAACATCGCCTCTTTTCCTACCCATTGCTTCACGCAAGAAGCCGGCTCTTAATATGTTACGGAATGTAGGGTCGATTTTGTTTTCCTCCTCTTGGAGTTGGTTAGGTAAAGGGACTAATTTTGGGTCTAAGACAACTTGATTATTTGACATGGTATTTTACATCCTTTTTTAACCACGAATTTAACGAATTATACGAATTTATTTTTTTACCCATTAATTCGTGCCATTCGGGCAATTCGTGGTTTTTTTATACCTTCCTAATAAAAACAAAAAAGCCTTCTTGCTTTAACACAAAGCATTAGAAGGCTTATCGTTTATTCTTTTTTTGTCCAGTTCTGAATATTGAGTTACAAAATGATTTAATTCCCAAATAAATTTTGGACTCCAGTAGTGGAGGTATGTAAATTTATGAATTTTGTTGGGAGATTTGCTCATCATCTTTTCCTTCTATAATTAATCCCCCTCCCTATTTGTAATTAGGGTATGACATATAATTTTAGATTTGTCAAGTGTTTTTTTAAGATTCTAATTTATAAAAAATTCTTGCAATCCTTAATGTTTTGTGATATTATAATAAAAAAGATTTGAGGAGGTTATAAAAAATGGCTAATATAGCTGTAATTGGTACTGGATATTGGGGAAAGAATCTGGTACGGAATTTTGCACAACTTGGCGTGTTGCATACTATCTGTGATGCGGATGAAGGTAGATTAAAACAAATAGGAGAAGACTATCCACAGGTAAATAAAGTAATGGCATTTGCAGATGTTTTAGGAAATGATGAGATTGATGCAGTGGCTATCTCTACACCTGCAGAGTTACATTATCAATTGACTAAAGAGGCATTACTTGCGGGTAAAGATGTATTCTGTGAAAAGCCATTGGCTTTAACCGTCGAAGAAGGGGTAGAATTGACTGCACTCTCACAAAAAAATAAAAAGATATTGATGGTGGGGCATTTGTTAGAATACCATCCAGCAGTACTAAAATTAAAGGAGTTGGTTGATAAAGGCGAGTTAGGGAAGATTAATTATATCTATTCAAGTAGATTAAATCTTGGTAAGATACGCCGGGAAGAAAATATCTTGTGGAGTTTTGCACCTCACGATATTTCGGTAATCTTACTATTGTTAAATGAAATGCCAACTGAGGTCTGTGCTCATGGAGGAAATTATCTACATTCCCAGATTGCTGATATTACGGTGACTAACTTAAACTTTAAGAGTGGGGTAAAATCACACATCTTCGTCTCATGGCTTCATCCATATAAGGAACAAAAACTTATTGTGGTAGGTGATAAGAAGATGGCGGTATTTGATGATGTTTCTAATGAAGATAAATTACTGCTTTATCCTCATAAGATTGATTGGATAGATAGAGTTCCAGTACCAAAAAAAGAGAGTGCAGAAAAGGTGGATTTTGAAATGAAGGAGCCTCTACGGGAGGAATGCCTGCATTTCTTGGATTGTATCAAGACAAGGCAAACTCCAAGAACAGATGGAAATAATGGCGTTAGGGTTTTGGAAGTTTTACGAGCATCTCAATTGTCTTTAGAAAATAATGGTATTATAACGGGTATTGAAAAGGTAAAACCTAAAAAATATTTTGCTCATCCTACTGCTACGATTGATACACCATGTGAAATCGGTGAGGGAACTAAAATCTGGCATTATTCTCATGTTATGCAAGGGGCAAAGATTGGGGAAAATTGTAATTTAGGACAAAATGTTGTGGTAAGCACAGATGTAGTTATTGGCAATGGAGTAAAGATTCAAAATAATGTATCGATTTATACAGGTGTAACTTTAGAAGATGATGTCTTTTGTGGTCCTTCAATGGTATTTACCAATGTTACTACCCCACGAAGTCATATCTCTCGCAAGAATGAATACAAAAATACATTAGTACAAAAAGGGGTAACTATTGGTGCTAATGCCACCATTATCTGTGGGGTAACAATTGGTAGCTATGCATTTATAGGTGCAGGAGCAGTGGTAACTAAGAATGTCTCTCCGTATGCCTTAGTAGTTGGTAATCCTGCTAAACAGGTAGGTTGGATGTGTGAGTGTGGGGAGAAGTTACATTTTATTGAAGGAAATGCAGAATGTGATAGGTGTGGCGATAAATATATCCAAAAGAATAGTCAGATAACGAAACTATGATCAGCGATTTTGAACCAGCAATTAATTCTATTATTTTTCAGCAGGATTTAACAGATATAAAATCTGTTAAATCAGTTTAATCCTGTTTCCCCAATTTCTAATTTCATATCCATTTTTTAATCGCAAGCTTTCACGCTAAAGTGAACAGTTTCTAAAATCGCAATTTGTAACGGTGTTGAGTATAATATATTTTTATAATTGAGGAAGATAAGAAAGAATGGTAAGTGTTTTTACAACCATAAATGCTCCGATGAAGTATTTTCTGACAGAGTCTACTCTGTCAGAGTTGCTGAAAAGATGTGAGTTTCCTGCTAAGTATGACCAACACATATATGCCTTCTTTACAGAAGTATCTTCATTGGTAATGTGTATGTTTTGTAAGCAGAACGGGATTTCGATAGACACTCTTAAATCGTACTATTTTAAATACATAAAGCCAGTATATACAAACAGGAGCCTTGAGGAGGTATTTAATATTGACTGAAGAACCCAAAGACTGGAAGGATTTATTAAAGAAGGGAATTGCCATGAAAGTAGCAACTATTGTTGGTGCAAGACCACAATTTATCAAGCTTGCCCCACTTTCTCAAAAAATCAGGCTAAAGTGTAAAGAGGTTCTGATTCATACCGGCCAACATTATGATTATGAGATGTCAAAGGTATTTTTTGATGAGTTAGGAATCCCTTCACCCGACTATCACCTCGGCGTAGGATCTGAAAGCCATGCTGTCCAGACAGGAAAAATGCTGATTAAAATAGAGGAGGTACTGGTTAAAGAAAAACCCAATATTGTTTTAGTCTATGGCGATACAAACTCTACTTTAGCAGGTGCATTAGCAACTGCTAAACTGAATATCCCAGTTGGACATGTGGAGTCAGGATTACGCTCTTTTGACCACAGCATGCCTGAGGAGATAAATAGAGTAATTACAGACCATCTCTCTTCTTTTTGCTTTGCTCCAACTAACACAGCTGTGGATAATTTAAAAAAAGAAGGGATTGAAAATGGAGTGTACCTAACCGGTGATGTAATGTATGATGCAGCACTTAAAGGTATAGAAATAGCCAAGTCTAAATCTCAAATACTACATCAATTAGGAGTAAAGGAAAAAGAATATCTACTTATAACACTTCATCGGGCAGGTAATACTGATATATCAAAAAATCTTACTTCAATTGTCAATACTTTAATAGAATTAGAAGAAAAGATTGTTTTTCCTGTACATCCTCGAACTAAAAAGGCACTAAAAGACTATGGGCTTCTGGATAAATTAGAAAATAATCCTTATGTAATAATTACTGCACCGGTAGGATACTTTGATTTTCTTATTTTAGAATATCATGCTAAAAAGATTCTAACCGACTCAGGCGGTGTTCAGAAAGAGGCATATTTCTTTAAAGTGCCATGCATTACTTTAAGAGAAAATACCGAGTGGGTGGAGACCGTAAAGGATGGCTGGAATGTTTTAGTCGGTACAAACAAGAATTTAATCATCCAGGCAGTCTCAGCGTTTAATCCAGATAGTAAACAAAGAGATGTTTTTGGTGAGGGAAATGCAAGTGAGAAAATTGCAGAGATTCTTATTGATTTTTAGGCCGTTTGTGTGGTATTATAAAAAATAGTAACCGTTCAGGGTTCCCGGTTCAAGGTTCAAGGTTCAGGGTTGGGGGTGTGCTCCTGATTTGATTTGCTTAGCTGTTTGTCAGGATTTGATATTTTGGGACGGTTCACTTTAGCGTGAAAGGTTGCGGTTAAAAAATGGAGTTGAAATTGGAAATTCGAAATTAGAAATTGGAAATTGGAGAGAGGACTGAAGACCTAATTTCTAATTTCCAATTTCTAATTTCCAAAAGAAATCACTGTGAAAACGATGAAAATAAACCGTCCCTAAATAGCTCAGTTAATGGCAGTGTCCAGTATATCTTTTATCTCTACTTACCATTGAAATGGAGAAAATAATGACAATAGCATTAGTTACTGGATGTGCGGGATTTGTAGGTTCACATCTATCAGAAAAGTTAATAGAGCTTGGTTATCAAGTAAAAGGAATTGATTCATTCCTTGACTACTACCCGCGTAAAATAAAGGAAGATAATCTCAAAAATTTATTAAACTCTAAGGATTTTTCATTTATAGAGGCGGATATTCTAAAAGCAGACTTATCTACACTCTTAGATGGAGTTGAATATATCTTCCATGAGGCAGCTCAAGCAGGGGTTAGGGCAAGCTGGGGTAAAAGTTTTGAAGTTTATACTCAGAACAATATCTTAACTACGCAAACATTACTTGAGGCAGCTAAAGAATCACCACAGTTAAAGAAATTTGTCTATGCTTCCTCCTCATCTATCTATGGGGATACAGATATTCTGCCAATGCGTGAGGATGGTATTCCTAAACCCGTTTCACCATATGGAGTATCAAAATTAGCTGGTGAGCATTTATGCTATCTTTACTTTAAGAATTTTGGTGTGCCAACTGTCTCATTACGCTATTTTACTGTCTATGGACCAAGGCAAAGACCTGATATGGCTTTTAATAAATTTATTTCTGCTATTTTAAAAAATAAAGAAATACAGATCTATGGTTCAGGAAAGCAAACAAGGGATTTTACTTTTGTTGCAGATATTGTTGATGCTACTATCCAGGCATCTAAAATTGATGCAAATGGTGATGTATTTAATATTGGTGGAGGTAGTCGTGTAACTGTAACTGAGGTAATTAATTTAATTGGTGAGATATTAGGTAAACCAGCTAAGACGGAATATACTCAAACTCAGCATGGTGATGTACTTCATACATGGGCCAATATTTCAAAGGCACAAAAAATCTTACAATACAATCCTAAGGTCAACCTTAAAGAAGGATTAAAAGAAGAAATCGCTTGGCTAAAAAAGACTTATGTTTAAGTCCACCGTATGAATGTAGTACTCTGTAACATTAGTTATTAAAAGAATCGTAACTATTTACCCAAATGAAATGCAAGGTAATCAGGTAATCGGTGATCGGTAATCAGGTAACCGGTCTTGATTACCCGATAACCTATAATCGAATTGCCAAAACCTGTTCCTGACAGGTCAGGATTAGAATCATTAAGATACCCCCAAGCTTTTAAACAAAAGTGAACCGTTCCTTTTTGTTCCATTGCAGTAGAAACTTAATTATGGAGGAAAACTATGGGAAGGAGTATAACTCAAAAGATATTGGAATCACACCTAATAGAAGGAAGATTTGAACCTGGCCAGAATTTAGCCATTAAGATAGACCAGACATTGACCCAGGACGCAACCGGAACTATGGTCTATCTTCAATTTGAGGCAATGGAAATATCAAGAGTTAAAACCGAGCTTTCAGTGAGCTATATAGACCATAACACCATCCAGATAGGTTTTGAGAATGCAGACGACCATCGCTATCTTCAGACCATTGCGGCTAAATATGGCATTCTTTTATCTAGAGCAGGGAATGGTATTTGCCATCAAGTACACCTGGAACGCTTTGGAAAGCCAGGCAAAATACTGTTAGGTTCTGACAGCCATACCCCAACCGGGGGTGGATTAGGTATGATTGCCATTGGAGCTGGAGGACTGGATGTGGCTATGGCAATGGCAGGTGAACCCTTCTATCTTACCTGCCCAAAGATAATTAAAATAAACCTAACAGGCAAATTAAAACCATGGGTTTCAGCTAAAGATGTAATCCTGAAGGTGATAGAAAAGTTCTCCACCGAGGGTAATGTTGGCTATGTATTTGAATATGGAGGGCAGGGAGTAAAAACGCTTTCTGTGCCTGAGCGAGCCACCATTACCAATATGGGTACAGAATGCGGGGTTACCATTTCACTCTTCCCATCTGATGAGATTACCAGACAGTTCTTAAAGGCTCAAGCAAGAGAAAATGATTGGACTGAAGTTAAAGCTGATGAAGATGCTGAATACGACCAGGTGGTTGATATTGACATGAGTCAGATAGTTCCTATGGCAGCCTGCCCCCATAGTCCAGGGAACATTAAGACAGTAAAAGAACTGGAGGGGTTAGAGATACAGCAGGTATGTATTGGCAGCTGTACTAATTCTTCTTATCAGGACATGATGAGGGTAGCTGGGATATTAAAAGGACAAAAAGTTCATCCTTCTGTTAGTTTTGTCCTCTCACCTGGTTCAAAGCAAGTGCTTGAAAATATTGATAGAGCGGGTGCATTAGCCGACTTGTTATCTGCTGGAGCAAGGATTACTGAGCCTACCTGTGGGTTCTGTATTGGCAACAGCCATGCTCCTCAAACAGGAGCTATATCCATCCGGACATCCAACAGGAATTTCCTTGGTCGTTCTGGAACAAAGAGTGCGATGGTGTACCTCACCAGCCCGGAAACAGCAGCCGCCGCAGTGCTCCGCGGCAAAATAACCGACCCCAGAGAGCTTAATATGGAGTACCCTCAGATAGAGATGCCAGAAAGATTCTATATAGATGATAGCATGATTATTCCCCCTTCAAATACTCCAGAGCAAGTTGAGATATATCGCGGACCAAACATTGGAACACCACCTACCAATTCACCAATGCCAGAACGAATCTTGGGAGTTGTAACCATTAAGGTAGGTGACAAAGTCACCACAGACCATATCATCCCTGCGGGCAACAGAATGAAATACCGCTCCAATGTGCCTAAGTACTCTGAGTTTGTCTTTGAAATAGTGGATGAGGACTTCTCTAAAAGAGCTTCACAATACAGAGATAAAGGCTTACACAATATCATTGTAGGTGGCTTGAGCTACGGTCAGGGCTCTTCACGAGAGCATGCAGCTTTATGCCCAATGTTCTTAGGGGTAAAAGCAGTTATTGCTAAATCTTTTGAAAGAATACATGCAGATAATTTAATCAATTTTGGGATTGTTCCATTAACCTTTGAATCAGAAGCTGACTATGACCAGATAGAGACTGAAGATGAAATCGAGATTCCCAATGTGAGAGAATTGCTATCAAAGAATAAACCTCTGCTTGTAAAAAACCTTACCAGAAAAAAAGATATTAATGTAAACTATGCACTTTCGGAAAGACAACGCCATATTATCCTTGCTGGCGGGATGCTAACTTATATCAAGAACAAAAAACAGTGACTGTTCAGGGTTCAAGGTTCAGGGTTGGGGGTGTGCTCCTGAGTTGATTTGATTAGCTGTTTGTCAGGATTTGATATTTTGGGACGGTTCACTTTAGTGTGAAAGCTTGCAGTTAAAAAATGGAGTTGAAATTGGAAATTCGAAATTAGAAATTGGACAGAGGACTAAATACCTAATTTCTAATTTCCAATTTCTGCAAGAAATCACAGGAAAAACGATGAAAATGAACCGTCCCGATATTTTTAAAGCATTTAATCTTTATCGCTTAGTAACCTTGAACCCTGAACCCTGAACCTGGAACCTTGAACCTGCTAAACTGCAAAGTTCTTAGCTACCTGAACGATTACAG
>JBFMDD010000201.1:0-2904 GCA_040754115.1 bacterium | reverse complement strand
GGCAGTACCACAAGATAAAGGAAGCAATCAAACAACTTGAAGAGTTAGAGTATCTAATCATAGAGCAAAAGGCAAAGGGATTAAGCTATACATACAGACTGAATCTTGATGAAGAAGAAAGAACTCTAATCAAAGGCTTGACCACACCACAGGAGCTTGAGAAGAGACTGAGGAGGAGGGGGAGAACCTAACCCCACCCCCAGAGTTGGAGGGGGTTGGTTTTTGCGGGTGGCGTGGGCGTGGGGCGTCTAAGCGAGAGGGTTTTTGGTTTTTTCTTTTATAATTTTATATTTAAGAGAAGAAGATTTAAGCTTTTAATATTTTTCTATAACTTGAATTTAAAGACTTATAAGGAGTGTCCCTTTTTTCTTGCCTTCTCTTTCTTCTTAAGTTATTGATATTTAATGGATTGATTCAAATGGGCAATTAAGAAGAAGTTGGTAGGAGGGTGATGGATTTTATTGGTAGCTGTCCCTATTTTTTGATACTCATACCTTGTCGTATTCCCTAATGCATCTGTCATACTCAGTCTATTTCCAACTCCATCATACTCATAGATTGTCTTATTCCCAAGTGCATCTGTTATTGTGCCTAATTGACCTACATTGTCGTATTCATAGGTTGTCTTATTATTATTTTCATCTGTCTTTGATATTAAGTTGCAGCAGTCGTATTCGTATTCTCTCCAGCTACCATTTAACAGAGTAGCTCAAAACACCCTTTCTCCTTCTGGTTATCAATATTTTTTCTGTAACCATTTCCAATTTAAAGACTTATAAAGAGTGTCCCCTTTCACACTAAAAGTTTGTTCTAAGAATATGAAGACCTGTACTAATTCGACAGTAAGGAATCATAGCAAGAAGAGCAACTATAAGAAGAGCAACTATAACTAATGATATAAGAACTACTCCAATAGCATACTTAAAGGAAAGTTGATAAAGTTCCTGTACAGCTAATGATGCGACGATTACTATCCAAGTGAATAATAGAAAGTTTAGGATTATAGAAATATAATCCCTAACTATATCAATTGTGAATACTGATAAAAGAGATAGGATTGGTGATAATAATCCTATTAATACCATATCTACCTCTCTTGTAATAATCTCATTAACCCAAAATCTGTGATATGTTACGAAAGGAAGTCCTAATATAGTAATGTATCCTCCTACAGTTAAAAGATGTTTGTAATTCCCTCTCCCTTTGAAGAGTAGTGCAATTATATGCATAATGCCGTACCCCAAAATCCAATAAAGTAAAATATGTAAGACAAGCAATCCAAGGAACTTAGTAGATTTAATATAGTTATAAAGAGTTTCTATTGGAAATTTTACTTTACAAACTAATACATTCATATAATACATTTGTAAGAGTATACTTAAAAGATAATTAAGGATAATGGTGACTATCACTACTATGAAAGCAGAAAATAATAATCTCTGCTCAGCAATTTTTTTAAGTGTTATCCTTGGTTTTGAGATAATTCCCCATAAATCATTTAAGATTCCCAACACTTTTATTTCTCCTTCTTATTCCCTATATTTCCACCAGCCTCCAATACCCAAAGCAGGTTCACCATATATGGACAATACCTTTTCTTCATTGTCACCATATTTAATTCCTTCTATAGTATGAATTTCCTTATGTTCGTTAAGGTATTCACTAGAAAGCCTTATCCTTGAAACTTCTTCAGATCGAAACTCAACAACAACCCAGTCTTTATAGTAATAAACGACAATATCCTTCTCAAAAATTTTGATTTTTCTGGGACGACCAAATACTCTTATTACATTATCAATAGTATCACCGATTCTTATACCTCCAGCACAAACTCCAGGGATTATTAAATCTTTATCTCTGAGTTTGTTGTCCTCTTTTTCTAAGTTAGACTTATCTATTGAAGAAAAAACCGCTATTTCATGCACATTATCTTCTTTGTCAAGGTAAAATGTAATCCCCTTCGATTTATACTCAAGATATTTCCAACCATTTCTGTATGGATTACCTGCACATCCGATAAAGAGAACGAATATTATCCCAATTCCTATGAATCTTAATAGCTTATTACTCCTTATCATCTTTCTTCTTCAAACTCCTAAAGAATTTAATAAGCAAAAATTTATAAGGACTATTAAGGAGTAGGAGGACATGTCCACCACGGTGGTTCAAGAATACCTCTTGCAGGTCTATTTATTACATCTCCAGTATATTTTTTCTCTCTTGTTGTATAGGGGTATATAGGACCAGTTGGAGTATCAGTCGAGTAAGTATAAGTAATACGAAAGCGATCACATTCATCTCTTTCAAAGAAACAACGATAAGTGTCTCTTCTATAATTTTGGAACTTTCCCTTTCGTACAGTAATAATTACTTTTCTATATCTACAGATTGCTTCACCTGCTCCCATATATGCTCCACCCTTCCATTGATGAATTATTAACTCCCATTCCCAATCTGTATACTGTTCTTCCTTTCCTTTAATAAATTTTGTATACCTTGTTGAACCTGTTTTTATACAGAATAATCCTTCTGGATCTATGTAATTTATAGGATTGTTTAGAGAATAAACATAAGAATGTAAAATTTGAGGATTATCTAATGCAGCAGGATGAGTTGGCAGAGGAAATGGAGGTTGGTTCCATATCGGATCCTTAGTAATAAACCTCCCAATGGCAGGATCATACCAGCGGTTGAGCATATACTGGAGGCCAGCGGCAGGATCATCATGCACTCCATACTTGCCAACAAACTTATAATCATTCCTCTTCCACCCCACTCCATCTTCTTCTTTAGTAACAGCACCGAAGGCATCATAGGCATAGGTCATAGTTACTGACCCTTTCTCATCTGTAAGATTGATGGTTGAACCTAAACCGTCATAATGGAAATAATCACTACCTTGAT